>DJXD01000053.1:0-49091 GCA_002449585.1 Ruminococcus sp. UBA7013 | reverse complement strand
GTCCGGATTCGGATCTTCCGGAACAACATCAGGAATATTTGCATCGGGCGTTATTGCTGTTAATTGTATATCAAAATAATCTGAAATACTTTCATGAAAATCATTGCTCAGAATAAATTTATTGTCCTCTGATGTGCTTCCTGTTGCAAGCCGGAATGTACAAATCTCGCTTCCATAAGTATACATAAATTTCAAAGCTGCCTTCTTATTTGTATAATCAATCGAAGAAATATCTGTATTCATCATATTGATCAGCGTTCTGAAATTAGAATCCATAGATGCAACAATTCTGTCATAATCCGTCTGATTAATCATTTCACAGATCAGATCTGATGCAACGGCACTCCGTTCACTTTCACCATTTTCAAAAAACGGATTTGTCAAAAGCTTTTCCATCTGTGCAGGCCCTAAATATTGCTGTTCTGTACTATCTGCAAAGCCCTGCGTTCCGACAGGGATCTGATAATATACCCCTGCATAAATATTGCAAATCTTCTGGAAAGAATCAGAATCCAGAATAATATATCTATCCGGTCTGATGCCTGTTTCGTTGGAAATCGCCGCCATTGCCGACTGAATTCCCCCTGTCTTATAAAAAGAAGAAAGCATTTCCTGACGGCCATCTACTAACGCAAGCATATTTGACGGCAGAGATACTAATATAATTTTCTTATCTCCCGGCAATATTCTCGCAAGCATGAACGTCACCGGACAGGGGTCTGATGGCTCATCAAGTACAAACAGCAATGTCATATTATCCTCTTCTGTCGGCTTGACAAGACTGCTCTGCATGGGCTGAACATGATTTCCTCTCTGATTCAGCTGATTAAAAATATACATCGCAATGCCGCCAATACCAACGATTCCCAGCAGAAACGCCAATAAAAATGGTATGGCTACATGTCCGCTTTTGCCTTTTTTTGCTTTCGCCATAATAGAATTCCTCCTCATCTGTCCCGTACTTGTATATCATTACACAGCACAGGAAACTTTTTTTCTTTTTTTCTGGACAAATTTCTAAAAATCTGAAACTTTCCTGTGACACTTGCTTTTTTGAAAAATAAGTGTTATAATAATAAATATCATGAAAATTTCAGAATCCGTTCCGGATCACAGGCCACTGCTCCGGCGGCGGTGTGTATAATAATTCCGGATTTGCGGCAATCTGACACCAGGCAAGCCCACATTCTTTTGCATAATGCAGGGTCTGCATTGCCCCTGAATGTCTGTCAGAACAAACGGCAATCACCGCAGATGCATGATCTACCAGCATTCTGTTTCTTGTAAAAAAAATATCTTCATCTCGCCAGCTCCCCGGCAGACATATCAACGCATTGACCTGCTCTTTCATCCGCTGTAAATGCTTTAAATCATAATTTCGCTTTTTAAAAAATACTTCATAATCTTCACAGGGCTGAATGCCAATGATTTGAATTCCCGGCCTTTTTTCCCGAATCTGGAATAAATATTCAGCCATCAGATAATCTGTTCCGTCAGCCAGACCGTTCAGAAAATGGGTATAGCCTTTTTCTATTGCTATATCCAGATAATACTGTATTGTCTTGATCAGTGCCTGCTGTTTTTCACCTTTCGGAAGCTTTGCGGGTCTGTGTCCTGTGACGCATAATGTATGCTCCCTAGGTGCATCCCGGAGTGCGGGATGTATGTCATAAGATTTTATCAATTTCAAGTACCTCCGCAGAGAAAATTTTCATGTCTATTATAGCATATCTTGAAAAAAATCACAAGTGCAAACCGTGATTTTTCAGAAAAAATGACAGTTCTGTTTCTATTCAGGCAGTCATACAGTCTCTTTTTTATGAAAAATTCACAAAAAATAAATCTGATGACCAAAAGGAGATTTTTGAAATATGGTACAATATCGTCAAAGGGCATGGGCAGAGATTTCACTGGATGCACTTGCTCATAATGTCAAAATCATTCAGGAACAGCTTGCCGATACAACACAGTATTGCGCTGTTGTTAAAGCAGATGCCTATGGCCATGGAGAGGAATATATCTGCCGGAAACTGTATGCATTGGGAATCCGGTTTTATGCCGTTTCCAGTTTTGAGGAAGCTGTGAGAGTGCGAAAATGGTGTCCAGAGGGTGAAATTCTGATTTTGGGGTATACTGCTCCAGAATGTGCGCCTATGCTGGCAGAAAAAAATATTCTTCAAGCGATTGTTTCGGCTGAATATGCAGAACAGCTTTCCAGCTGTGCGCTTCCCGGAAAGCCGGTGCGCTGTCATATCAAGCTGGATACTGGTATGGGAAGAATTGGCCTGCAAACGCATGATCTTGAAATCTGTCTGCAAGAACTGGAAGAAATTTTTTCACTCCGGGGACTATGTCCGGAAGGCATTTTTACACATTTTGCAGTTGCTGATGAAGATGCTCCGGAACAAGAAGCCTATACACAGCATCAGGAAGATTTAATTTTTGGCATTGCGGCACAGCTTCGGCAGAAAGGCATTTCACTGCCGCATGTCCATTGCATGAACAGTGCAGCTTTATGCTATCGCAATCGGCCAGAAAGTACACTTGCCAGAGCTGGCATTATCATGTATGGCCTGAAACCGAATGCCGCCCTTGCTGTGCCGCTGGATCTGCATCCGGTGCTTTCTTTCCGGACAAGAATCAGCCATATCAAAACCGTTCAGCCGGGGGATTGCATCAGCTATGGCCGAACCTATCAGGCAGAAACCTGCCGCCGGATTGCCACTGTTACCATCGGCTATGCAGACGGCTATTCCCGTTTATTATCCAACCGAGGGACAGTACTTGTCAATGGCGTGCGCTGTCCGATTACAGGGCGTGTCTGTATGGATCAAATGATGATTGATGTCACAGAAGTTCCACATCCTGTGATTGGTTCTGTTGTCACTCTGATCGGTCAGGATGGTGATGACTGTATTACAGCGGATGATCTTGCCGGACTTTATGGAACAATCGGCTATGAAGTTGTCTGCGGCATTTCCAAACGTGTTCCCCGGATATTTATCGAAAATCATCAGATTATTCATGAAGACAGTCTTTTGTAAAAAACTGGAGGATTTTTATGAAATTATATTCTTTAGGAATCGACGTAGGCTCGACAACTGTGAAAACAGTCGTCTGTGATGAACATGGCGAAATACTGCATTCTGCCTATGAACGGCATTTTTCAAAAGTCAAGGAAACTGTTGCTTCTCAATTAGAGCATATTGCTGAAACATTTCCAGATGCAGAATTCAGAAGTGCAATGACAGGATCGGCAGGCTTAGGGCTTGCCAATGCCGCTGATATTTCTTTTGTACAGGAAGTACATGCGGCATTCTTAGCCGTAAAAACACTTTATCCGGAAGCGGATGCTGTGATAGAACTCGGCGGAGAAGATGCTAAAATCATCTTTCTGACCGGCGGCGTAGAACAGCGTATGAATGGCTCATGTGCAGGCGGAACAGGTGCATTTATTGATCAGATGGCGACATTGCTGGGGATCTCTGTGCAGGAGCTTGATGAAGCCGCACTCAAAGCAAAGCGAACTTATCCGATCGCTTCCCGATGTGGTGTATTTGCAAAATCTGACATTCAGCCGCTTCTGAATCAGGGAGCTGCCCGTGAAGATATTGCCGCCAGCATTTTCAAAGCTGTTGTTGATCAGACAGTTGCCGGACTGGCACAAGGTCGGGAAATCAAAGGAAATATCCTGTTTCTAGGTGGCCCTTTATCTTTTCAGAAAGGCTTGCGAAAAGCTTTTATGACAGGCCTAAATCTTTCCCCGGAACATGCCTTTTTCCCTGAACATGCCCCCGTCTTTGTCGCACTTGGAAGTGCATTATATGCTGATCAAAGCAAAGATTCTCCCAAATCTGCCAAAATGCTTCTTGAAAAAATCATTCATGCAAAAGCTAATTCCAATGTTTTGACAGGTGAAAAATTATTCAGCTCAAAATCTGAATATGCTGCATTTGTCCAGCGTCATCAAGCCTGTGATCTGGAATATGCAGATCTCAGAACTTACACCGGAGAGGCCTATCTTGGCATTGATTCCGGCTCAACAACTACAAAATTAGTATTAATCACCGAAGATGGCAAATTATTATATAGTCATTACGCCTCGAATGAAGGCCAGCCGCTGGACAGGATCGCCGCTAAACTCAAACAGATCTATGCAGATAAAAATCCAGATCTGCATATTCGTGCCAGTGCCGTCACCGGTTACGGAGAAGATCTGATTAAGGCCGGATTATCTGTAGATTTTGGTATTGTTGAAACTGTTGCCCATTTTAAGGCCGCTTCTTTCTTCTGCCCCGATGTGGATTTTATTATTGACATCGGCGGACAGGATATTAAATGCTTTAAGATCAAAAACGGCGCAATTGACAGCATCATGCTGAATGAAGCATGTTCTTCCGGATGCGGTTCTTTTATTCAAACTTTTGCAATGGCACTCGGCTATGATATTGGCGAATTCTCACAGATGGGATTATTTGCCGAAAAGCCTGTAGAATTAGGATCAAGATGCACAGTATTCATGAACAGCAGTGTGAAACAAGCGCAGAAAGATGGCGCAACTGTAGAAGATATTTCTGCTGGCTTATCTGCTTCTATTATCAAGAATGCGATTTATAAAGTCATCCGTGCCCGGAGTGTGGATGAATTAGGGAAAAATATTGTCGTTCAGGGCGGAACTTTCCTGAATGATGCTGTTCTCCGATGCTTTGAGCGTGAAATTGGCCGTTCTGTGATCCGTCCGGCTATCTCCGGACTGATGGGCGCATTTGGTGCGGCATTATATGCAAAAGAACAGATGGAAGACGGCTTTGAAAGTTCTCTGATCTCTCCGGAAGATCTGGCTCATTTTTCTTACACTTCCAAAAATGTCCGCTGTGGCAGATGCACGGCTAATTGTCTCCTGAATGTGATCAAATTTTCTGATGGCGGCCGATTCATTTCGGGCAATCGCTGTGAAAAGGGTGCAGGTGTGATCCGAAAAACAGAAATTCCAGATCTGTATAACTATAAATATAATCAGCTTTTTGCACTGGCAGAAAAACAGCCTGCTCATCCCCGTGCTATGATTGGCCTGCCTATGGTTCTAAATTTCTATGAATTACTCCCTTTCTGGCATACGCTTTTCACAAAATTAGGCTTCGGCATTATCCTCTCCGGAGAAAGTGACCGAAAAATCTATTTCAAAGGTCAGCATACTATCCCATCTGATACAGTATGTTATCCGGCCAAAATCGCCCATGGCCATATAGAAGCTCTGCTTGAGAAAAAACCAGATTTCATTTTCTGGCCTTGTATGACTTATAATCTCGGTGAACCTAATACAGATAATAGATTCAATTGCCCTGTTGTTGCCTATTATCCCGAACTCATGAAAGCCAATCACAGCGGCCTGAATCATCATAATTTCATGAATCCGTATCTAGATATTAACAGCCGCAAAAATGTGATCCATGTCCTGCAAACCTGCCTTGCTTCTTATGGCGTGAAAAAACAGATTCCTGCCGCTGTAGATGCTGCTTATGAAGCCCTTACTGCATTCCGGAAAGATCAAACACAAAAAGCCCGTGAAATCATCGCTCAAGCCCGTGCAGAAGGCCGGAAAATCATTGTCCTTGCCGGCCGTCCTTATCATCTGGATAAAGAAATCAATCACGGCATTCATAAATTAATCACCAGCCTTGGCCTTGCCGTAATCTCAGAAGAAAGCATTGCCATGCTTGGCCGAATGCCGCACCTGCATGTTTATAATCAATGGACATATCACAGCCGTTTATATCGTGCGGCGCAATATGTCACTACTCAGCCAGATATGCAGCTTGTACAGCTAGTTTCTTTTGGATGCGGCATTGATGCGATTACTACAGATGAAGTCCGGAGTATTCTGGAATCTGCCGGAAAACTCTATACTCAGCTCAAAATTGATGAAATCACTAATCTGGGAGCGGCTAAGATCCGGCTCAGGAGTCTGCTTGCCGCTATGACCCAATAAATCCCACAGGAAAGGAGAATGCTTTTTGGAGACAGAAAGAGATTATCCCATTTTCACGAAAGAAATGAAAAAAACACACACGATCCTGATTCCTACTATGCTGGAAATTCATTTCCAGTTTATGGTGCATATCTTCGGCATTTATGGCTATCATTGCGAGGTTCTGCACAGTGAATCACGAACTGTCATTGATGAAGGTCTGAAAAATGTTCACAATGATACTTGTTATCCGGCATTGCTTTGCATTGGCCAATTTATGGAAGCCCTAAAAAGCGGAAAATATGATCCTGATAAAACTGCTCTCATGCTTCCGCAGACCGGGGGCGGCTGCCGTGCTTCTAATTATATTTATCTGCTAAGAAAAGCCCTGAAAGATACCTTTCCACAAGTACCCGTTATTTCCCTGAATTTTGTCGGCATGGAAAAAGATCCGGAAAATGGCTGGAAACTCACAATGCCTATGATTCTCCGAATGCTTTACGGCATCGCTTATGGCGATATGCTCCAAACTTTATATAATCAATGCCGTGCTTATGAACTTATTAAAGGCTCTTCTAAAAAAATGCTTGACAGATGGATTAAAAAAATCAACAAACTGATGGAAACAAAAGACTATCCCAATACAAAAAAATATTATAAAGCTATGCTGGAAGATTTCGGCAAGATCGAACGCTCTTCCGTTCCTAAAATCCGTGTCGGCATTGTCGGAGAAATCTATGTCAAATATTCCCCTCTTGGCAATAATCACTTAGAAGATTTCCTAATCTCAGAAGGTTGTGAACCCGTAGTCCCCTCTATGCTGGAATTTGCATTATATTATATGTTCACCAAAGTCAATGAAGCCAATCTCTATGGCAGAAAAAATGCCCTCACACCTGTTTATCAGGCAATGTATCACCTGTTTCTCGCAGAACAGAAAAAAGTCGTCAAACTCATGACCGAACAAGGCAAATTCAAACCGCCGCATGATTTCGTGCATCTGGTCGAATCTGTTCAAAAATATATCGGCCTTGGTGTCAATATGGGAGAGGGCTGGCTGATCCCTGCCGAAATGGGCGCACTCGCTGAAAGTGGTACAGAAAATATCATCTGCACTCAGCCTTTCGGATGCCTGCCAAATCATATTATCGCCAAAGGCATGAGCCGGGCTGTAAAAGAACATCATCCCAATGCTAATATCATTGCGATTGACTACGATCCCGGCGCAACCCGTGTAAATCAGGAAAATAGAATCAAGCTCATGCTGGCTAATGCCAAAGCCGCCGGCAGTCAATAAATTACCCTATTTACAAATTGGGAAAATAATGCTATAATAGCAAAGGGGCGTGTTTCTCATGAATGAAACTGTTGATGCAGGCATGATCCTGCGTTTCGGATTGAAATGCCTGGGGATTTTCGGCCTGATTTTCCTGCTGGCACTTCTGACTCCATGGATGGCCAAACAGGTAGATGCGCTAATTGCAAAATATAAAGCTTCTCATCAGGAAGATCCAGAAAAATCAGATCATCCGGAAAATATGCCGTCTGTCCGCTCTGTCTACGAATTGCCGCCTGCTCCGAAACCAGCTGCCCGGAAAAAAGTTGTCGTCCGCAAAAAAACAAATCAAAAATAAATCAAGAAAGGATTTTTTATCATGGCAAAACAGGAAAAAAATAAAAAATCCGTGGAAGCTATCACTTCCATGGATGAAGACTTTGCACAGTGGTATACTGACATTGTCAAAAAAGCAGAATTAATTTCTTATACAAGTGTAAAAGGCTGTATGGTCATCCGGCCTTATGGCTATGCGATCTGGGAAAATATTCAGAAAATTCTTGATGGCATGTTCAAAGAAACTGGTCATGAAAATGTATGTATGCCCATGTTTATCCCGGAATCCCTGCTCCAGAAAGAAAAAGATCATGTAGAAGGCTTTGCCCCCGAAGTTGCCTGGGTCACACATGGCGGTAATGATAAGCTGGAAGAACGTCTCTGTGTCCGCCCTACTTCTGAAACCCTGTTCTGTGAACATTATGCCCAGACAGTGCATTCTTACAGAGATCTCCCCAAATTATATAATCAATGGGTCAGCGTTGTCAGATGGGAAAAAACAACCCGTCCTTTCCTCCGCTCCCGTGAATTCCTCTGGCAGGAAGGCCACACCATCCACGCAACCGCTGAAGAAGCTATTGCAGAAACGGAAAAAATGCTGAATGTTTATACCCAATTCTGCATTGATGCCCTCGCTATGCCCGTTGTACAAGGCAAAAAAACAGAAAGTGATAAATTCGCCGGGGCAGTCTCTACTTATGCCATTGAAGCCCTCATGCATGACGGAAAAGCCCTCCAGGCTGGTACTTCCCATTATTTCGGCGACGGATTCGCAAAAGCCTTTGATATTCAATATACTGATAAAGATAATACGCTCAAATATGCCCATCAGACAAGCTGGGGTGTAACTACCCGTCTGATTGGTGCTATTATCATGACACATGGTGATAATAATGGCCTTGTCCTGCCGCCTGCTGTCGCTCCTATTCAGGTCATCATCGTTCCAGCCGCCATGCATAAAGAAGGCGTTCTTGAAAAAGCCAATGAATTATATCAGATACTCAAAGATTCCGGTGTTCGAGTAAAACTGGATGATTCTGAAAATTCCCCCGGCTGGAAATTTGCAGAATATGAGATGAAGGGCGTTCCCGTCCGTGTGGAAATAGGCCCTCGTGATATTGCTGCTAATCAGTGCATTATTGCCACCCGTCATAATGGCGAAAAAACAACAGTTTCTTTGGATTCTCTTGTTGATAGCGTTCATGCTAAATTGCAGGAAGTGCATGACGGCTTATATCAGGCCGCACTGGAAAATAGAAACCGCCGGACATATCAATGCAAAACAATTGATGAAATCAATCAGGCACTTGCTGAAAAAGGTGACGGCTTTATCCAAGCTATGTGGTGCGGTGAAGAAGCCTGTGAGGATGAAGTGAAAGCGCAAACAGGCGCAGGATCAAGATGCATTCCCTTTGATCAGAAACAGATCTCTGATGTCTGCGTATGCTGTGGAAAACCTGCAAAGCATATGGTTCTCTGGGGCAAAGCTTATTGATCCAGAATCCCAACTATGAAATCTCAAAAAATACTATTCATTCTGCTCGTGTCCTGTCTCCTGACAGGATGCGGCCAGAGAATTGAACAGACTGCCCCGGAAACATTGCCGGAATCTGCCGCTCTCGCAGAAATTCAGACAAGTTCAGAATCTGCTGTCACAACAAAGCCAAAATCTACAACCACACGAACCAAAAAAACCAATATCATCCTCATGCCCGAAACAGAAATTTCTGATTCTGTTTCAGAATCCACTGTCAGCTCTTTAATCACAGAACATACTTCTATTTCTGCATCCTCTGGAACAGCTTCCACAACAGCAACCTCCCCAAAATCTGAAACTGTTCCCAATACAACCGCTATCAAAGCAACAGATCCCGCTATCCCTAAAAATACAGCAAGCTCTGCAAAAAAAACTTCTGCCGCTCAATCATCCGCCACAACATTCACAACAACTGTCACTTCTATTGATTCTACTCCCCCTATGACTGAGCCTGTTACAGAAGAAATCACAGATGCTCCCGAAACTGTCCCCGAAACTGATCCCGTTCCTACTCGAAAAACAGGATCAGTCAGCGAAATTATGAGCATGATGACGCTAGAAGAAAAAATTTATCAGCTATTTATCGTCACGCCGGAAGTTCTTACGGGTGCTGGTACAGTCACTATGGCTGGCACAACTACTCAAAATGCCATCGCTTCCCAGCCTGTCGCCGGATTAATCTATTTCGCAGATAATCTTGTCAGTACCTCGCAAACGACAGCCATGCTCACAAATACCCAGAATTATGCACAAGAGTCCGGCATTGGCATGTTCCTCTCTGTCGATGAAGAAGGCGGCCTTGTCGCCCGATGTGCTAAAAAATTAGGCACAACAAAACTTGATCCCATGGCCGTTTATGGTAAAAATAATGACTGGAATGAAGCGTTTCATGTCGGCGAAATCCTTGGCAATAGCATTCATCAATTCGGCTTTAATCTGGATTTCGCCCCTGTTGCAGATGTTAATCTAAACAGCGGCAATGAATTAGGTACACGCATTTTCAGTGATGATCCTGAAATTGTCGGAAATATGGTTTCAGGTGTGGTGCAGGGTCTTCAAAATACTGGCGTTGCCGCTACGCTCAAGCATTTCCCCGGCCTCGGAGCAGAAAACGGCAATGCTCACACAGATGAAAAAATCATCATTGACCGAACACTTGATGATCTCAGAAATGCCGAATTTATCCCTTTTCGATATGGCATTGAAGCTGGTGCGGATTTTGTCATGGTCAGCCATCAAATCATTACCGGCGCAGGGGATGGCCTTCCTTCCTGTCTTTCCCCTGTAATCTGTACAGATCTGCTCCGTAATGAACTCGGCTTTGATGGCATTCTTATCACAGATGCCTTTAATATGAACACCATATCCGGCACGTATTCTCCCGGAAATGCCGCTGTCATGGCCATTCAGGCTGGTGTGGATATTATTCTCATGCCTACGGATCTGACAGGTTCTGTACAAGCAATTAAAAACGCTGTCAATTCGGGACTGATCTCAGAAAGCCGCATTGATCAGAGTGTAGAAAGAATTTTACTCGAAAAAGAAAAATTAAATCTATTGGGGTGATCCTGCTATGAACAGATTTGAACAGCAAATTGCTTTTATTCTGGAATTAGATAAATTAAAAAATATCTATCGTCAAACACTTGTCTTACATGAAGACAGACAGGAAAATGATGCAGAACATAGTTTTCATCTTGCCATCATGGCCGCTGTCCTCGCAGAATATGCCCGTGAAGAAATTGATATTCTTCATGTGATCAAAATGGTTCTGATTCATGATGTCGTTGAAATTGATGCCGGGGATACTTATTGTTATGATACAAAAGGCTATCAGGATAAGGCCGACCGAGAACAAAAAGCCGCTGATCGGATCTTTGCCCTGCTTCCGGAAGATCAATGCGCTGCCTATCGTGCCTTATGGGACGAATTTGAAGCCCGTGAAACACCTGAATCAAAATTTGCCAATGCCCTTGATAGAATTCATCCCATGCTGCTGAATTATACCAAAGGCGGTATCTCATGGAAAAATCATAATATTCATGCCGATCAGGTTACTGCTCGCAATGTCGGCGTGACAGATGACGGCAGTCCACGCCTTGGGGAATTTGCAGCAGAAATAATAAAAGCCGCCAAAGAGCAGGGTATGTTATTATCATCATCAAAGGAGGATTTTTCATGAAAGAAATCATTCCCGGTCAAAAAGCCGAAGTTTATACAAAAGTTACAAGTGATAAATTAGCTGTTGCTGTCGGAAGCGGTTCGCTGAAAGTCTTTGCAACCCCTTCCATGGCCGCATTGATGGAAGAAGCCGCCTGTGCCGCTGTCAAGCCCTTTCTGGAATCTTCTGAAACTACTGTCGGCACTTCCCTCCATATTGAACATACTGCCGCAACACCAAAAGGCATGATTGTCACCGCAGAAGCCGAAGTTATTTCTGTTAATGGCCGTGAAATTACATTTCAAGTCAGCGCACAGGATGAAACCGGTCAGATCGGCCACGGCATTCATAAACGCTTTGTTGTTCATGCCGATAAATTCCAGGCGAAAACGGATATTAAAACAATCGAAAATCATTCCTGATTATGCTTCCCGGCCGGATCAGGCCGATGACAGGGGGAATTAATTTGCATACAGAACCTAGAGAAATCGAACGAAAATTTTTGATCGCGCGGCCAGATGCTTCCTTTCTGCATACACTTCCCGGCTGTCAGGCGACAGAAATCACACAAACTTATCTGATCCAGAAAGATACCGGATTTGGCAGACGCATCCGGAAACGTGGTGCACCCGGCAACTGGAATTATACTTACACCCAAAAGAAAAAAATCAGCTTCGGAGAACGCATTGAACTGGAACATGAAATTTCAGAAATCGAATATACTGCACTCTTAAAAGAAGCAGATCCACATTGTCATCAGATTCATAAAACAAGATTCTGCATTCCCTATCAAAATCAGCTTCTTGAAATTGATCTCTATGCATTCAGTCAGGAATTTGCTACACTGGAAATTGAACTGCCGTCAATTACTACGCCCGTTATGCTTCCGGATTGGCTGAATATTATTGAAGATGTGACAGATCAAAAAGGCTACAGCAATTTTGCATTATCTATCCGGCTGTCATTTCCTGTGAGGTGAGATCCATGGAATCCAAGAGAAAATATCTCTGTGCGGATGTACTTGGAAATCTGGCTGTCATGATGCTGTTATATCTGGAATATCTTCGGACAGCCGGTTTTTCTGACATGCCTGTGACAGATGAAAGTATTCCTTTGATTGCAATCCGTTGGCTATGTCTTTCAGGGGGGATGCTGCTTTCTGCATGTGCCGGGTATGTTCTGAGTACGAAACGCATCTCAGGGCGGTCACTGCGTCCGGTGTTCCGGGTGATTTATATCTGTCTGATATGTGGTGTGAGTGCGCTCGCCATAAGACGAATATTATTCGGCGAATTACTTCAGGCAAAAGATATTTTTCAGAATTTATATCAATTCACAGCAACAGATACTTCAAAATTAGCAGGGATGTATCTGCTTTTACTAATTTTTGCGCCATTTCTGAGTGCAGCATTTCATGATCTGAAAACACAAGGGGCAAGATTTGCATTTCTGGTAGTCAGCGCAGGCATCAGCACATTGCAGCCCATGCTGCTTTTTTCGGGGGAATCTCTTCTCCCGGCATGGTGCAGTATGCTTTCCCCCATGGCCGGATTTATCGGAGGGGCGTACATGAGACGCTATGCCAAAAATCACAGCCGGATTTTTTATGCATTCTGGCTGATCGTGGTATGTGCGGCGCAAACAGCGGCCATTGTCTGGGTATGTTCTGGCGATATATTATATTATCCGCAGTTTGACAGTCTGGCAAGTTTGCCATCACTGGCAGAAGCATTATTATTATTAGGCCTGTTTCATAGCAGACATAAAGCAGATACTGCATTGCACAGATTTTTTTCAGGCGCATCCGGCGGATCATTGGCCGCACTGCTTCTCGGCGATCTAATGATTGATTTTCTGATCCCCTCCATAGCTGAGCGGTATCCTGAGCCAAATGCATTTTTTTATGCTGGGCTTGGGGCTGTACCCGTGATCATGATTCTATGTACTACAGCAGGGTTATTTTTACAGATTCCGGTTTTTCTGATCAGAGCGATCTTTTCCGATGAAGAATATGAAGAGTATTATGTAGAAGAACCTGCTCCCATCCCTGAACCCGATCCCATCCCCGAACCTGATCCCATTCCTGAACCTGATCCCATCCCCGAACCTGATCCCGTCCCTGAACCTGATCCCGTCCCTGAACCTGATCCCATTCCTGAACCTGATCCCATTCCTGAACCTGATCCCATCCCTGAACCTGATCCCATCTCTGCGCCTAAACCTAAAACCGTTAAAAAATCAACTAGTAATTCAGATATTGATGATCTGATTGCATTGATCACAAAACAGAAGGGAAATTTATGAAATTATTATTTATTGGCGATGTTGTTGGAAATATTGGCTGCCAGTTCCTCCGCAAACGTCTTCCACAGCTCAAACATCAATATCAGACAGATGTTGTCATCATTAATGGCGAAAATTCCGCCGATGGTAATGGCATTACTTCTTTTTCCGCTCAACAGCTCTTTCAGGCCGGTGCGGATGTCATTACAACCGGAAATCATGCTTTTCAAAGAAAATCAGATTTCAGAATCTATGAAAATTCAACCATCATCCGCCCCGCTAATTATGGTGACGCATGCCCCGGAAATGGCTTTACTGTTCTCGATTTCGGAAACTGTCAAATTGCTGTCATCAATCTTGCCGGCGTTCTCTTTATGGAAGCCCTCGAAAATCCTTTTGATACGATCGATTCTATCCTCTCTTCTATTCCTACTAAAAATATCTTTGTGGATTTTCATGCAGAAGCGACTTCTGAAAAAAAAGCCATGGGCTTTTATCTCGCACAGCGTGTGACCGCCGTTCTTGGTACGCATACCCATGTACAAACAGCAGATGCTTGTATTCTCTCAGATCATACAGGCTATATCACAGATGTTGGCATGACCGGCGCAGAAAATTCCGTCCTCGGCATGGATAAAAAAATTGCGCTCGACAGAATGCACCTTCATCTCCCTCTCCGCTATCGGGAAGCAACCGGAAACTGCTGGATGAATGCTGTTCTATTAGATTTTGATCAAAAATGTGGTAAATGTACGAAAATAACGTCTCTGATTGTGCGATAATTCACAAATTTTCAAAAACCTATTGCATTTTTATTCAGAATGTAGTATAATAAAAACGGACATAAAAATCCGGACTACAAGCGGATCAAAAAAATTCCAAATTCTCTTTTCTAGTATCATCAGGAGGTTCTTTGTATGGAAGTTTTGAAAGTATCTTCCCGTTCTGTTCCGAATTCTGTGGCAGGGGCTATTGCAGGCGTGATTCGTGAAAACAAAAACGTGGAAATTCAGGCAGTCGGCGCAGGTGCAGCTAATCAGGCGATTAAATCTATTGCAGTGGCACGGGGCTATCTTGCTCCCATCGGCATTGACCTGATCTGTATCCCTGCATTCACCAGCATCCAGATTGACGGGGAAGACCGTACCGCCATCAAGCTGATCTGTGAGCCGAGATAAGCTCTTTTCAGACAAACAATCACAGGCTGTTCCCACAGGAACAGCCTTTTTTGTGCTATGTTCTCATATCACTGCCGATCTGTGCCAGCATGTTCCAGGTCTCACAATTGACATCCCCTGTCACTGGAAGATCACACATTTTTTGAAATAATTGAATCGCTTGCATGGTGTCAGAATCATAGTTCCCCGTTACTTGAATACAGGGAAAATTATGATACTGCTCAGAAAGTTCTTTCAAAATCGCCTGAATGATCATCACAGTAAAACATTGTTCCCCCGGATGCATCACCGCTCCCGGCTTCTGCGGAAATGCATAAAGCGGCTTCGCTTCTGCTTTTTTTAATTTCTGATAAATCTGCATGATTTTATCCCATGTCGCCTGATTCACTTCTCCGTTTTCCGTCAGATGATATTGCCTCTGAAAGGCTTTTACTGCCGTTTCTGTACGGGAATCATAAATACCATTGGGAATGATCCCCGGAATATGAGAATCATAACAGGAAATCAGATGCAGACAGTTTTGTAATTCCCTGATATGTGCCTTTTTCTGTTCGCTAGTATACATGAAATCACCTCGGTTCACTCCGGATAATATAGCCGGGTGCTTGATATGGCCGCTTGTCATAGCCAAATTTCAAATCTGAATACAAGCCGCTGATGGCATCCCATGTAACCACACCTACAACGCCATTTTCAGGCAAACCTGAATATCGCTGAAATGCAAGAACAGCCGCTTTTGTGAGAGGGCCAAAATATCCGGTATTTCTAACCGCCGGAATGACTGGAATAGTCTCATGAATAAAAGTCAGATATTCCTGCAAAATCCGAACATAATCACTTGTCACACCCTCCTGAATCACTGTACCTGGATAGGGAATAGGAATATATTCTGCCACATCTGTGGGAACAGAATCCACTATGCCAAGATATGCCCGATAGATTGCATTCCAAGTTTGTTCATCAACATTTCCGGTCTGGGGAAGTCCAAATAATTTCTGAAATGATCTGACAGAAATTTCTGTCTGCTCATCATAGACACCTGTAATCTGCAAAGGCTGAACAGCATCATAATATGCTCCCACAACAGCAAGAAAATATTGCAGTCCCCGAACCTGTTCATTTTTCATATCTGGCATCAGATTCTGTGTGAACTGCGGAAACTCCTCCAGCGTGATCCCTTCTGAATCTAATTCGGCAAGCCGTTTGACGCTGGTATAAATATATTCTATCCTGTACCAAGTGGATTTATCAATCACACCCGTCTGATCAAGATTAAATATTCTCTGAAATTCTCTGACACTGTTTTCTGTTGCAGAATCATAAAATCCATTGGCATCTGGAATTTTAGGAATCGCTGGATAATTGCCGGAAATCCGATTCAGCTGGATTTGTGCGGTCTGTACATTTGTGTTTGTTTGTCCGGGGGTCAGAGGTGCGCCCGGATAAGATGGCGTATTTGTCCGCACTGGTGCATTTTTCACAATACTAATATCATCCCCATAATAATACTGCAAAATCTCATATGGCAAAAGCCCCTGCCTTGCAAGATCTACCGTTCCCCATTGGGAAAGGCCGCTGCATGTCACCGTTGTTCCATTGCAGAAAGCTGCAAATAATGGTTCAATATTGCCTTCTCTTCTGATATAATCATCAAATAATTCATCCACGAGCCTTGAAATATTATCATAAATTTCACGGCCTTCTATAAATTTCTGATCATACTGTGTCACAGCGGTGACATCAAACGGATAGCCCCGTGATCTGTACCATTCTGTATAGATTCTATTCAGCGCAAAGGAAACAATGGCATAAATATTTGCCCGGAGTGCGGTCTCCGGCCATGTCGGATAGATTTCACTCGAAGCAACATTCTTGATATATTCCGGAAACGGAAGTGTCACATTAGCGGCGGCTTCATCTGGCGCACCGAGATGCACAGTAATCTCACTGGGAATAAAAGGTTCTCCAATCAGCATATGACACTTCCTTTCATTGGGGTTCACTTTCTGAGGGTAAAACAATGGTTTCCGCATCTTCAAAAACGCCGGCCGGCAGCGGAATCATCTGAAATTCCTGTCTTGATGTCACACCAGCAAAAATAGGCACATTTCTGGCTTCTTCCCGAAAATATCCGCTTGCATAGATTTTAATATCACAGACGGCATAAGGATTTTTATTTTCCGGATCTTGGGATAATAATGCCGGAGGTGCTGGCAATGTGACAACAGGCGTAGCACCACTTTCATCTGTAATTAATAAATAATCCAGCTGGATCTGATCGCCGATTTTAGTATAAATCGTTACTCTTGCGCCGGGTACAGGATAGGCACTATCCGCAGAAGCGGCCACAACATAAATTTTTCCTTCGGAAGAATTGCGTTTTTCATATTCTTCCTGCGCTTTCCATTGTTCAGGAATGGGGGGCGGTTCTGGCTGAATATATTCCGGGAGTGCTGGCTCTTCATAATCCCCCTGATCCGGGGGATTCTCTTCCATCACAATTTCCTCAAGCGGTTCACCAATGATTTCCGGAGTTTCTTCTTCTGCTGGTTCAGATAGCTGAATCACTTCGGGCTGTTCCGGAGGTTCATCCGGCTCAACAGATACGGGAATGCTATCCCGTGGCTGAGGTCGTGGGGGAGGGCATGGCGGACAAGGTGGACAGGGGGGCGGCATTGGCGGACGTTCCGGAGGTCTTGACGGCATCGGCGGACGTTCTGGCGGTCTCGGCGGCTGGGGTGGCATCGGCGGACGTTCCGGAGGTCTCGGCGGTCTTCTCCGATACATGTTAAGCATCTCTTCTCTATATTTCTCTGCAAGCTCAGAAACAGAATCTTTCATGCGCTTTTCTCCTTTATCAGAATGATATTATAACATATGTTTCCCCATCAAAAAATATGCCGCCCTTTCCGGACGACATGAAATCTGTAAAAATTAATAACGATAGGCCTTCATAATTGATAATTCTGACAAAAATTCTGAAAATGCTTGTATAAATTCCAAAATTGTGCTATAATAAAAATTAGTCTATGAAAAGCTGCGGTGCTAACTTGTCATAGAGATATTTTGCCGGAATGCTCGTGAAATACCAGAAAATGCTATGCACAAGGCAGATCTGCCCGTGATAGTTCAGCGGCAATTCACTATAATCCCATACATTCCAATGCAGATATAAATTTACAATCACGCCTGATGCTAATTCATATGACGTAATAACCAACGCCCCCAGCAAATATAGACATTCTTTCGGCATTGGCGGCGCACTCCGGAATAAAATACACATTGTCATGAATGTGATCCCCCCTGTGACTGCCATTGTCCAATGCGTGTATCCACGTGCAATAATCTCAATCAAGGCATATAAAAAATATCCCATCAGAAATGATATTAAATGTTTTTCAGCTTTCATGGCTGTACCTCCCATATTTTTACATTTATTTTTCCCGAAAGGAGTCGTTTTATGCAAACAATCTTATTAATTTTATGTATTTTAATCTGTATCATTGCCATTGTGCAAATTTTCCTGATTCTTAAACTCATGAAAAAGACAAATTCACCTGATTTTGATAATCAAGAAATCAAGCAAGAAATTTCACGGCTTACCACTTCTCTCGATACTTCACAGAAATTATCAGGGCAATCATTTGAAAAAATGGCCGATCTGCTTCGAAATGAACAGAAAAACGCCTTTTCTGTTCAGAATGAAAATTTATCCCGGATCGAACAGCAGACAATTCAGCATCTGGCTGATGCAAGACAAGTTTCTGAATCTCTCAGCCGTCAAACAGAGGAACGCATGAGAAGCTTTTCTCAGGAAAATGAACAGCGGCTCTCTAAAATCGAAACAACAGTAGCCAAATATCTGACCATGATTCAAACTGCGATTGATCAGGAAATGCAGGAAATGCTTGAAACTCGTCTGAATCAGGGCTTTCAGGCACAGACAGAAAAAATGTCTCTGATCGAAAAACAGACAGCCCAGCATCTTGCTGATGCAAAAGAAGCTTCTGAATCCCTCAGCCGTCAAACAGAGGAACGCATGAGAAGCTTTTCTCAGGAAAATGAACAGCGGCTCTCTAAAATCGAAACAACAGTAGCCAAATATCTGACCATGATTCAAACTGTGATTGATCAGGAAATGCAAGAAATGCTTGAAACTCGTCTGAATCATGGCTTTCAGGCACAGACAGAAAAAATGTCTCTGATCGAAAAACAGACAGCCCAGCATCTTGCCGATGCAAAAGAAGCTTCTGAATCCCTCAGCCGTCAAACAGAGGAACGCATGAGAAGCTTTTCTCAGGAAAATGAACAGCGACTCTCTAAAATCGAAACGACAATACAGACAAATCTTGATCAGATCCGTGATGTGATTAATATCAAAATGCAGCAAACACTTGATAAACGCCTTGCGGAAAGCTTTCAAATTCAATCCGAACGCCTGAACATGATTCAGAAACAGACAGAAAATCATCTCTCTGCTACAAAACAGGCTTCAGAATCCCTCAGCCGTCAGACAGAGGAACGCATGAGAAGCTTTTCTCAGGAAAATGCACAGAAACTCACTCAGATCGAAATCAATGTTCAAAAAGTACTCTCAGATATGCGTACAGATCAAAATACCCAGCTAGATCAAATGCGAGCCATTGTAGATGAAAAAATGCAAAAAGTCCTGAATGAGCGCATGAATCAGGCATTTTCCACGGTCAATGAACGGCTTGAACAAGTACATAAAGGCCTTGGCGAGATGCAGACGCTTGCCGGAAATGTGGGGGATCTGAAAAAACTCCTCTCCAATGTCAAAACCCGTGGCGAAATCGGAGAAATTCAGCTTGAAACCTTGCTTTCTGATATGCTCAGCGAATCCCAATATATCAAAAATGCCAAATTCGGGACAAAAATCGTAGAATTCGCCATTGTGATCCCTGCCGCTCAGGGGGAAAATATCCTGCTTCCTATAGATTCTAAATTCCCCGGAGATACTTATATGCATTTACAAGATGCTTATGATGCCAATGATGAAACTTTGATCCGCATGGAACAAAAAAATCTTGCTGATCGCATCCGCAGCGAGGCAAAAGATATTAAAGATAAATATATCAATCCTCCGCAGACGACAGATTTCGGAATTTTATTCCTTCCCACAGAAGGCCTATATTCTGAAGCCATCCGAGCAGGCCTGATGGAAGAGCTATTCCGGAAATATCATGTCTTTTTAACAGGCCCTTCTACTCTGTCCGCTCTGCTTTCTACGCTACAAATCGGTTTCCGGAATATTGCCATTCAGAAACGAAGCGACGACGTTCAACGCATTCTGGAAGAAGTCAAGACAGAATTCAGCACATTTGCCGATGCACTTGCTTCTACACAGAAAAAGCTGGATACAGCAAGCAAAGAACTGGAAAATCTGGTGGGACGGCGTACCCGTGCCATGAACCGGAAACTTGAAAATGTTCAGAATTATCTAACAGAGGATTCCTCTGCTGATAATTAATAAATCATCTTAAGGAGAAAATACTCATGAGAAAAAGCGGTATCTTGCTGCATATCTCCAGCCTTCCCTCTCGCTATGGGATCGGGAGAATGGGAAAAGCAGCCTTTGATTTTGTGGATTTTCTGCATGACAGTGAAACAGCTTACTGGCAGATCCTCCCCCTTTCCCCCACCAGCTATGGGGATTCCCCTTATCAGAGCTTTTCTGTTTATGCTGGAAATCCCTATTTTATTGATTTTGAAAAGCTGGAAGCGCAAGGGCTTTTAGAACAAGAAGATTATGCTTCATTGCTTTGGCAAAGAAATGATCACAGTATTGATTATGAATTATTATACAGAAGCAATATCACAGTCTTGAAACGTGCGTTTGCCAGATTCAAAGAAAAGCCAATCCGTGGCTATGCCTTTTTCCGGAATCAAAATAAGCACTGGCTTTCTGATTATGCCCTTTTTATGGCACTGAAAACAGCTCATGATGGAAAACCATGGTATGAATGGGAAACCCCTCTTGCAATGCGTGAGGAAGAAGCAATTAAAACCGCCAAAGAAAAATTAAAAGACGAAATAGAATTATACAGCTTCATCCAATTTATATTTTCCCAGCAATGGCAAGCTTTGAAAAAATATGCCAATCAGAAACAGGTGGAAATTATCGGAGATATGCCCATCTATGTAGCCTATGACAGTGCAGATGTCTGGGTATCACCAGAATTATTTGATCTGGATCAGGAAAAAAAGCCTGTAGAAGTCGCCGGCTGTCCGCCTGATCCGTTCGCTCCGGAAGGTCAGCTTTGGGGAAATCCGCTCTATGACTGGGATTATCACAAGAAAACAAATTATGCCTGGTGGACATCCCGGCTGCGTCATGCGGCAAAATTCTATGATGTGATCCGGATAGATCATTTCAGAGGATTTGAAAGCTATTATGCCATTCCCTATGGAAGTAAAAACGCTATTCAAGGCAGATGGTGCAAAGGGCCTAATAAACAGCTGTTTCAGCATATCACCAGAGAACTTCCCCAACTGAATATTATTGCCGAAGATCTGGGATTTATTACCCCTGCTGTGCGCCGGATGCTCAAAGCCCTGAATTATCCGGGCATGAAAGTTCTGCAATTTGCCTTTGACAGCAATCCGGAAAATGAACATCTGCCGCATAATTTTCAAACATCTAACTGCATTGTCTACACAGGCACACATGATAATCAAACATTATCCGGCTGGCTGGAAGATTCAGAAAAAAAGACAATCAAATATGCAAAAAAATATCTTCGGGCAGATAAAAAATCTGATATTCCAGATGCAATGATTGCCTGTGCATGGCAGAGCATTGCAGAAACCGCTGTTGCACAGATGCAAGATTTTCTTCATGCAGACAGATCCGGCCGGATGAATACGCCATCTACTCTGGGCGGAAATTGGCAGTATCGGACAACAGAATCTGATTTTTCTCCGGAACTTGCCAAACAGATCCGCCGTCTGAATCGGATTTATGGGCGTGCTGTCAAGCCTGCTGAGAAAAAAACAGCTGTGAAAAAAACAGCAGCATCTGAAACAGAGAAAACAGAAACTTCTGAAATTAAGAAAACGGAGGAATCATGATGAATTATACAAGTGAAGTATTTCAAAAATATCTGAAAGGCATTCTGAATAAGCCTGCTACGGAAGCAACACCGCAGGAACTTCATAATGCCATCGGCGACATGATTATGAATCTTATGTCTGAAGATTGGGAAGACAGCCGCAACGCACACCGTCATACCCGTCATGCCTGCTATCTCTCTATAGAATTTCTGATGGGCAGAGCGATTTATAATAATCTGCTGTGTCTGGGCATTTATGACGAAGTAGAAAAGGCTCTGCATGAAATGGGTACGTCTCTGAGCGTTCTGGAAGAAATCGAAGATGCTGCGCTTGGAAATGGCGGTCTTGGCCGTCTGGCGGCTTGCTTTCTTGACAGTGCGGCAACGCTGAACCTTCCTCTTGATGGCTATGGCATCAGATATAAATATGGTCTGTTTCGTCAATCTTTCATTGATGGCTTCCAGCATGAAGAGGCTGACGACTGGACAAAATACGGTGATGCCTGGTCTGTGCGGCGTGAGGAGGAATCTGTTCTGATCCAGTATCGTCATCAAACTGTCAAAGCTGTTCCCTATGATATGCCTATTATTGGCTATGGCACGAAGCATATTGGCACTCTGAGACTTTGGCAGGCTGAACCGCTCAAAGAATTTGATTTTGCAACATTCAATCATCAGGATTATCTTGGCGCATGTGCAGAAAAAATCTATGCTGAAAATATCTCTCGTTGTCTGTATCCGAATGATGATACCAATGAAGGCAAAAAACTCCGACTCCAGCAGCAATATTTTTTCAGTTCTGCCTCTTTGCAGGATCTTCTGAAAAAGCATTATGAAGATTATGGCACTTATGATAATCTCGCTGATGTCCTGACAGTCCAGCTGAATGATACACATCCCGTTATCTCCATCCCGGAACTGATCAGACTGCTGATGAATGCGGGCATTTCTTTCGAAAAAGCCGCCGATACTGCTAAGCATGTTTTCCAGTATACAAATCATACAATCATGGCAGAAGCTCTTGAAAAATGGTATGCGCCTACGATTCAGGAACTGCTTCCAGAGATCTATCAGATCATTGTCAGACTGCATGAAATGCTGATTACTGAATTATATCAAAAAGGCGCAGAAAAAGAACAGATTCAGAAAATGCGCATTATTCAGGATAACATGGTACACATGGCACACATGGCCATTTTCATGGGTAATTATGTCAACGGCGTGGCAGAAATTCACACCCAGATCCTGAAAGATACTGCTCTGCATGACTGGTATGCATTCTATCCGGAACGCTTCCAGAATAAAACCAATGGCATCACGCAGCGCAGATGGCTGGCTTTATGCAATCGTGAATTATCCGCACTCCTGACGGAACTGCTTGGCTCTTCTGATTGGGTCACAAATCTGGATCTGCTCAAAACGCTTGACAAGTTCGCAGAGGATGACAGCATCATGCAGAGATTCATCAATATCAAGCTTGATAAAAAGCATCAGCTTGTGCAAAATATTTCTTTCAGAGAACCCGAACGCTTTGAAAATGCAGATGCCTGTGAAGCCTTTTTTGATGCTGATCATACTGTATTTGATATTCAGATCAAAAGATTGCATGAATACAAGCGTCAGCTGATGAATGCATTTTCTATCCTGTATCTGTACTATGGCATCAAAGACGGAAGCATCAAAAATCTGCCGCCTGTTGCATTCATTTTCGGCGCAAAATCTGCCCCCGGTTATCGCAGAGCAAAAGCCATTATCAAGTATATCAATGAAATTGCAAAAATGATTGATTCTGATCCCGAAGTTTCTGACAAGATCAAAGTATTCTTTGTATCTGAATATAATGTATCTTATGCAGAAAAATTAGTAGCTGCCGCTGATATTTCTGAACAGATCTCTACAGCAGGAACAGAAGCCTCCGGCACAGGTAATATGAAGCTTATGCTCAATGGCGCAGTGACGCTCGGCACTTATGATGGCGCAAATATTGAGATCGTTCAGGAAGCCGGAGAAGAAAATAATTATATCTTCGGCGCACGAGTAGAAGAATTAGAAAAAATCTGGCCTGTATATGACAGCCGTAAGATTCTCGCTGAAAATGAAAAGCTCCGCCGTGTTGTACAAACTCTCATGGATGGCACATTCTCAGACGGCGGAAGCGGTGATTTCAAAGAACTCTATGATGCTCTTACAGAAGGCGCAAGCTGGCATAAACCGGATCATTATTATGTTCTTGGTGATCTTCAAAGCTATTGTGACATGAAAATCAAAGCTTTACAGGATTATCAAACCGATCGTCTGGCATTTGCTCGCAAACAGTGGCGTAATATCTGCCATGCTGGAAAATTCAGTTCTGACAGAACCATCCGGGAATATGCCGAAGAAATTTGGAAGATTTCCCCTGTCAGCCTTGAAAATTAAGGAGATGCTTTCACATGAATCACTATGATGTCATCATTGCAGGCGGCGGCGCAGCTGGCCTTTATGCCGCTATTAATTTGCCTGCGGATACGAAAATTCTGCTTCTTGCAAAACGTGAGCTTCCGCTCTGCAATACTGCCCTGGCTCAGGGCGGTATTGCCGGCGTTTATCATTCTCCGGAAGATAAAACTTCCCTGCATGAAAATGACACTTATATCGCCGGAGGATTTCAGAATAATCATAAAACTGTTCATATGCTTGTTGAAGAAGCGGCGCAGGATATCGGGAAAATTATTGAACTCGGCGTTGATTTTGATAAAAAACAAGACGGTGATTATCACAGAACCCTCGAAGGCGGTCACAGCAGACGGCGCATTTTTCATCATAAAGATGCAACAGGCCGTGAAATCGCTGAAAAACTTCTTGCTTATGTCCAGACACTTCCGAATGTTGAGATTCATGAAAATACCCTGCTCTGTGATGTCCGCAAAACTGACACCGGATTTTCTGCCCTGATTCTGCATGAAAATGCATATCAGACCGTTCACAGTCATTTCTTTATCATGGCTACCGGAGGAATCGGCCGTGTTTATGAATTCACTACAAATTCCGCTATTGCAACAGGTGACGGCATCATGTTCGCTTATAACATGGGCGCAATGATCCGGGGGCTGAGCCTGATTCAATTTCATCCGACCGCTTTTAATAACCGTCATACCCGTGAATGCTTTCTGATCTCTGAAGCCGTCCGGGGTGAAGGCGCTTATTTATTAAACTGCAATTATGAGCGATTCATGCAGCGATATGATGACCGGCTCGAACTTGCCCCACGTGATGTGGTTTCTAATGCCATTGTTCTAGAAAGCCGCCGCACGGGATCAGATGAATTCTATCTTGATATTACTCATAAAGATCCCGAAGAAGTCCGGAACAGATTCCCGATGATTTATAAAAATCTGCTGGAACAGGGCTATGATATGACAAAAGATAGAATTCCAATCTATCCATGTCAGCATTATCTAATGGGTGGGATTCAGGTCAATTCTGATTCTGAAACCAAAGTGAAAGATCTGTATGCCTGCGGAGAATGCTCTAATACGGGTGTTCATGGTAATAATCGACTGGCAAGCAATTCCCTGCTGGAAGCATTGGTATTTTCCCGCCATGCCGCTCGGCATATTGCCCAGAAGCTTCCTAAAGCTCCAGATCATTTCACAGAAATGCAGTTTGATCCTCATCCTGATGCCCCTCCTGTTCCGCATGGCATCCGCACACAGCTCCGGCATATTTTACAGGAAAGCTATTTTGTAATCCCCAACGCTGAAAAAATTCAGGAGAATTTTACTAAAGTTTGCGAAATTCTTCATGATCTCGAAGATGGCAATTATCTGATCAATCAAGATTATGTAGAAGCCCGTTCTACTGCTACTATCGCATTCCTGATCCTGAATGAAGCCTTGATTGAAGAGAAAGGAGCTTAATTATGCAATTACTGCAAAGCTATATTGATAGTATTATTAATACCGCACTGGAGGAAGATATTCACTATGTAGACGTGACGACAGATTATTTATTCCCGGATGATCATGTCAGCAGTGCGTATTATATCGCTAAAGCAGATGGCATTGTCTGCGGCCTTCCCATTGCAGAACGTGTTTTCACATTAGTGGGCGGCGGCGTGGATTTTAAAGCCAATGTCAAAGATGGTGATCTTGTTAAGACAGGTGATATTCTCGCTGTCATGTCTGGCAATACGAAAACCCTCCTGAAAGGCGAAAGGACTGCCCTGAATCTGTTACAGCATATGTCCGGCATTGCGACAGCAACACATCATTGTGTGGAATTAGTCAAAGGCACAAAAGCTCAGATCACAGATACCCGCAAAACCCTCCCCGGCCTGCGGAGACTTCAGAAATATGCTGTTACCATCGGCGGTGGTAAAAATCATAGATATAATCTTTCTGACGGCGCAATGCTGAAAGATAATCATATTGATGCCTGCGGCGGTATCACACAGGCAGTCACCGCCCTGCGTCAAAAAATCGGCCATATGACAAAAATCGAGGTCGAAGTTAGAACGCTGGATGAATTACAGGAAGCTCTTGCTGTGGGCTGTGAAATCATCATGCTGGATAACATGCCCTGCGAAGAAATGAAAAAAGCTGTCGAAATCACCGCCGGAAAATCTCTGCTGGAAGCTTCCGGAAATGTCACGGAAGAAAATATTGCAGAAATTGCAAAAACCGGAGTAGATATTATTTCTCTGGGTGCGCTGACACATTCTGTCCAGTGCTTTGATATTTCTATGAGATTTGACAAGTGAGGTGATCTGACTTGAAATTCCGCTATATGGAATTGCTGCTGCCCTGCTGTCTGTGTCTGATGCTTTTGGCCGGATGCGGTGCGAAAAATACAGAATCCAGCTCAGAAAATCCAAATTTTGCAGATGATGCTAATTCTGCCCTTCCTGTAGAATCTGCTACAGAAGAAAATGCTTCTCCAGAAGCAGAACAGGAAGCAACTCAAAAAACAATTCCCATCAGTCAGACAAAATCTGATGGATCTAGTGATATTCATATTACTGTCCAGAATGTCGAAGTTTCTGCCGCTGATCTGAAAGATCAAGATTATATTGTCCCTGTCTATGTCACGCTTGATGAAAATTCTGGAATCAGCTATGTAGAATGGGGGATTCAGTTTGATGAACGCTGTGCTGTGACTGCGGATTCTGATGATGACATGATCAAATTTGAAACTTTGTGTTCTGTCAATGATGACAAACATTTTCTTTGGGCGGCATGGGCTTCCGCAGAAACAAAAACCAGAACCGGCGGCATGCTTCTTCTGCATGTACAGCTTCCGGAAGATGCCGCTCCAGGTGATTTTTATTCTATTAATTATGCATCCATGTCTCTTGTTAATAAGCCCCATGTATGGGAAACTTCTCAAAAAAGCTATGTCACAGATGGTTATATCAGCTGGACAGATGGCGGTATCACTGTGACAGAATAAATTATCAAAAGGAGAAAGAAATTTATGGCTAAATTTTATATCACTACGCCGATTTATTATCCCTCCGGCAATCCCCACATTGGCCACTGCTATACCACAGCGGCCTGTGATACAATTGCCCGTTTCCGGAGAATGCAGGGCTATGATGTCATGTTCCTGACTGGTACGGATGAACATGGTCTCAAAATCGAACAGAAAGCCGCAGAAGCTGGCATTACTCCAAAAGAATACGTTGATCAGATTGTTGAAATTTTCAAAAAATTATGGTCTTATATGAACATCAGCTATGACAGATATATCCGGACAACAGATGATTATCATGTAGAATCTGTACAGAAAATTTTTAAAGATCTCTATGACAAAGGCCATATCTACAAAGGCAAATATACGGGCAAATATTGCACCCCCTGTGAAAGCTTCTGGACTTCCTCACAGCTCAAAAATGGCAAATGCCCCGAATGCGGCCGTGATGTGATTGATGCCGAAGAAGAAGCCTATTTCTTCAAAATGTCCCCCTTTGCTGACAGAATTGAAGATCTGCTTTTGCATACAGATTATCTCCAGCCGAAAACTCGTGCCGTTGAATTGGTAAATAATTTCATCAAGCCCGGTCTGGAAGATCTATGTGTTTCTAGAACTTCTTTCAAATGGGGCATTCCTGTGACGTTTGATCCTAATCATGTTGTCTATGTCTGGATTGATGCGCTTTCTAATTATATTACTGCATTGGGCTATGATAATCAAACATATCAGGATTTTGAAACCTTCTGGCCGGCAGATGTGCATATGGTCGCAAAAGATATTATGCGTTTCCATGCCATTATCTGGCCTGCTATGCTGATGGCTCTGGATCTGCCGCTCCCGAAACATCTTGCTGTGCATGGATGGATCACATTCAATGGCGAAAAAATGAGCAAATCTCTGGGAAATGTTGTCGATCCGTTTATATTAGGCGAACGCTATAGCCCTGATGCAATCCGGTATCACATTCTCCGGGAAATGGCTCTTGGCGCAGACAGCGATTTTTCTAATAAAATCATGATCGACCGCCTGAATTCTGATCTTGCGAATGGCCTCGGTAATCTGGTTTCCCGTACCGTCGCCATGGCTGATAAATATTTTGGCGGTACGCTTCCGACAGATCGGGAAGCAGATGCAATTGATGAGGAGCTCATTCAGCAGGCCGCTTCCCTCCGGGATATCGTTGCAGATTATTTTGACGAGACACAGCTGAAAAATGCTTTGATCGAAATTTTCAAGCTTGTTGACAGAGCAAATAAATATATCGACGAAACAGAACCTTGGAAATTGGGAAAAGATCCCTCTAAAAAAGCTCGTCTTGCCAGCGTATTATATAACCTGCTGGATACGATCAGAATTATTTCCGCCCTTCTCAGTCCTTTTATGCCCTCTGCAATGCCGAAAATCTGGGAACAGATCGGTGCAGAAGAACAGCATGTGATCTATGAAAAAATCAATCAGTTCGGCATACTTCCTCAAAATGTCACTGTGCACAAAGGTGAAATCCTGTTTCCCCGGATTGATGCTGAAAAAGAAACCGAAGAACTGAATGAAATCCTTTTGAAATCTATGCCCAAAGAACAGCCAGCATTTACACCTGCTCCCCTTGCGGAAGAAATTACAATTGATGATTTCACAAAAACAGATCTCCGTGTTGCAAAAGTCATTTCTGCTGAAAAAATCAAGAAATCTAAAAAATTGCTGTGTCTCCATCTGGATGACGGATTTGGCGGCAGACAGGTCGTCTCTGGTATTGCCGAATGGTATCAGCCACAAGATCTGATTGGCAAAAAAGTGATCATTGTGGCAAATCTCAAGCCTGTCAAGCTTTGCGGTGTCGAAAGCTGTGGCATGATCTGCGCCGCTGATCTCCCTGATGGAAGCGTTGCCGTTCAATTTGCAGATGAAAAATTCCCTTGCGGCGCAAAATTGAGATAATCAGCAAGAGGACATTTTTGCAATGTCCTCTTAAATTTTTCTTGACATTTTTGATAAAATATGATATAATAAAATTAATATTTTTGTAAATAATAAGGAGGTTTTCAACTATGACAGTGAAAAAAAAGTTTTTATTCACGATTCTGTCGATGCTTTTCTTCATTGTTGCGTTTGCCTTCCCGGTTCATCCCCCATGGCCACCGGGCAACGTCAGCATTTCCGCATCCGCAGAAGCACCCAACATGCGTGTATGGGTATCAGATACGGAATATGGTGATGTTCCAGCTATATTCCGCAAGGGTAGGAGCTATTATCTCTGCTATGAGCTCACAGACCCCGCCACAGGAAAACGCCTGACAGATTCTAATATTGGCTGTGAGGCTGAAATGACGATCTATAAGCCCGATGGCTCTGTTGCGCATACAAAAAGCTATACGGATTTTACAGATAGCTGGATTTCTTACAAAATGGACACTGTTGGCAAATGGTCAGGTACAGTGACCCTTTCCGGAAATTATACATCTGAAATCAGCGTGACATGGGATGTCACAGAAATTACTCTCAATGTCTGGATTTCAGATAATAAATATGGCAGTATTCCGGATTCTTTTACAGAAGGTGTCAGATATTATCTTTGCTATGAACTTCGGGATGCGGATAATAATGTCATCACGGATAAACTAACCGGGTACAATGTCCATTCTGTTATGTATGCCCCCGATGGCTCAGAAGCTTACAGCTATGATTTTACAGATCTCCCTAACTGCTGGATTTCTTACCCTATGACCAGCATAGGCGAATGGAAAGGGTGCGTTTCTGTCACCGGTGAAATCAACGTAGATGAAACAATAGTTTCATGGGATGTAGAAAAAGAATCTTCCGCCCCTGATGTGACTCTGAAAGCATGGCTCTCAGATAGCCCCGCTGGTGCAGAAGTCACTAATTGCTATGCAGGTTCAAAATATTATCTCTGCTATGAAATTATTGATAATTCTACTGGAAAGCTATTAGACAGCAGCATCACCGGCTATCAATCCAAGCTGACCATCTTCCAGCCAGATGGAGAAGTTGGCCATACGGCAGATTATACAGATTTTACAGATAGCTGGATTGGATGCCGCATGAATGCAGTTGGTACATGGAAAGGTGTCGTCACCTTCACGGGGGAAATTTCCGGGGAATGCAATGTTTCCTGGGATATTAAAGACGCATCTGCAATTGAAAATCTATCTCTGCACACATGGGTTTCTAAAACGGATATGGGTGAAGAAGCCGCTGTTATCAAGCCAGCAGAAGGATTCTATCTCTGTTATGAATTGATTGATGATAGCACCGGGCAACGTGCTTCCGGCAATCTGAGCGATTATGTATTAAAATATAATATTGATGGGTTTACTACTTCTGTTGATGTCAGCGGCAGTTCTAAAACCGCCGCTGGAAGAAGCTTTTACCTGACAAAATCTAATTTTGATCTTATGAGCTATGCCATTCTGGATATTTCCGGCGGTTATTCCCTTTCCGGATTTACCACATGGACAAATATCGGGTCTCCCTCCACGCCACAGGTCACAACCGTTGCAACAGGTGATGCCACTCCAAAAGCTACTACCACTACTACCACTACCACCACCCCAACAACAACGCCTGTTGTTATTCCTGAAAATGTTGTTTTCAACATGGGTCAGGATAACTGGGGATTCACAAATAGTAATGATGTATTCACTTCTGGTACTTATCAGATGAATGATAAATATAAAGAGGCTCTCATGTCAGGCCTGACCAATACCGAACGGGAACGGATTAAAAAGGCCTTTCAAGAACCATGGGGCGGCTCATGCTATGGAATGGCAAGCACAGCTATTCTTTCTTCTTACGGAATTCTGAATCCGGCAGATTATCAATCTGGTGCAAAATATCTTTCCGGCATTTCTTCCCTTTCTGAAGAAGTGGAATCCCTGATTAATTATTATTTCATGCTCCAGTTTACAGATAAGCCAAAGCAAGCACAGTATGCTGCTGTTCATCTTTCTGAAAGAGAAAAAATAAAAAATTTGATTGAAAAAGCACAGGATGGCCATCCTGTATTATTAACCTTTTTCTGGCTAGACGGTTCAGGCGGCCATGCTGTTGTTGCCTATGATGTCGAATATGAAGAATATACCATTGATGGCTATACTTTTGATGGCAGAGTGCTGATTTATGATAATGCCTATGGTGTATTTAATGACGATCTGTGTCTATATTTCAACAGTGCTAAAACAGACTGGTGCATTCCTGGCTATGGTCTCTATTCTTTCAATGAAGTAGGTACTGGCGTTCTTGGCCGTGTAACAGATGAATTGGAATTGATTAATTATCATGGCTATCTGAATGCAAATGATTATGATGTTTCCCGGAGTTATATTGCTTCATTAACATCTAATAATGCTATTTCTGATTATTCTTTCCAGAAAATCAAAGCCAATAGTTCCGGCTGGACAATGAACGGCTCTCTCGTAGATGATGATATTCTAACCCTCTCTTCCCTGAGAGATTTCAGAGATACGGAAAATCATGATACCCAGTTCATCATGCGAGATGCTACCAGCGGTTATGCCCTTCAACTTGCGGAACAGAGCGCACAGAATCTTTCTATGGATTATGAAAACTGTCTGCTTCTGGCGCAAAGTAGCTATATGAGTCAGGCCGTTTTTGATCCTGATGGCTATATCGAAATTATCGGAAAAAATCAGGCCTATGATCTCAAAATGGTCTTCAACGAGGGCAGTATGATCAATAACTGGACTGGCCTTGAAGTTACAGGTAAAAATGCAGATAAAGCTTCCCTCCGCCAGACACCTGACGGCTATGTCCTCAATGCAGGTAATTTACAGAATATTGTCATTCAAGCATCTGCTGGAGATGCAGAACAGACTATGACATTTTCATCAGATTACCCCGAAGTTTTAATTTATGAAAACAGTGCTCAGGGAATCGGTGTCAAGGCCGATGCAGATAATGATGGCGTATTTGAAACAGAAATCTCGCTTGATCGTAATCTGGATGTTGTTCCTTCTGCTGTGATTGAACCGGATTCACCCGTCAATCCTGATCCTGCTCCTACCCCTTCCCCTTCTGTCAATTATGGCCTGATCCTTCTGATCATTGCCGGGGTGGGAATGGTTCTGCTGATCGGAATTTTAATTTATAGTAAACTATTTTTAGGAAAATAATTGCATTAATTGCAAAGATTGGAGAATTGATATTATGTATACAAGAGAAGTTACAATTCAAAATCAGGTAGGTCTTCATGCAAGACCAGCAACGTTTTTCATGCAGAAAGCGAATGAATGCGCTTCCTCTATCTGGGTGGAAAGAGATGGCCGCCGTGCAAATGCCAAAAGTCTGCTTGGTATCCTCTCCCTGGGGATCGTTGGCGGCACGGATATCCGCATTATTGCTGATGGCGCAGATGAACAGGCCGCTGTTGATGCACTTGTGGATTTGGTAGAAAACGGCTTTCAGGATGAATAATTACTCTCATCAGAAATATACTTTCTGGAGAAATCTCTCCCATTTGCATCCCTAAAATCTAAGAACCAAAAATTTCACACAGTGACATAATCCGACATCTTTTTTTGCACCCTGCACAGAATTATCAGTTGAATTTTGTATGATACGGACAGTATATTTCACAGGAATCTTTCAGATTCGCATTTGTGATTATACACAAAGATCCCGTCCCGGATCTGCCCTGCATTTTAACAAAGCGTAGAATTTTCAAAAAAAAACCTGTGAGATTGCAAAAAACAGTTGACGAAAATCATTTTTGCATGTATAATAACATTATGCAGAGGTAACAAAAACATACCGCATTTATTGCAAAGATGGGAGAGTTTGATATGTTTGTAAGAGAAGTAACTGTTCAGAATCAAGTAGGCCTCCATGCAAGACCGGCCACATTCTTCATTCAGAAGGCAAATGAATTTAAGTCCTCTATCTGGATTGAAAAAAGAGAACGCCGTGTGAATGCAAAGAGTCTGCTTGGTATCCTGTCCCTGGGGATCGTTGGCGGCACTGTCATCCGCATCATCGCTGACGGTGTAGATGAACAGGCAGCTGTTGAGGCTCTTGTAGAGCTCGTAGAAAGCGGTTTCAGCGACGAAAGCAGATAATTACACAGAAACAAACAGCATCACCAGAAAATCGGGCTGCCGGAATGGCAGCCCTTTTTGTATCATGGATCAGATTCATACATCGTTTCTGCAAAAATCCCATAACCCATGGACGGCTGACTGACAAATACATGTGTCACTGCTCCGATTAATTTTCCATTTTGCAGAATCGGACTGCCGCTCATGCCCTGTACAATGCCGCCGGTATCGGCAAGCAGTGCCGGATCTGTAATTTCAATCATCATGTTTTGCGTGCTGTCAGAATAATCCAGTGCAGTGATGCGGACAGTATACGCTTTCGGCTCAGAGCCGCTGACGGTGGTCAAAATCAAGGCATCTCCTAGGGTGATTTCCTGTTTCAATCCCATAGGAACAGCTGGCATTGTTCCAGGCACATCTTCCAGATGTCCGAAAATGCCGCAGGGGGTATTGCTGACAAGTGTTCCTATGGGATCACCTGCGGAAAAATAGCCCTGCAATTGTCCAGGTGAACCGGGCTGCCCTGGGATTGCACCGCTGATGGTCACAGCATCCGCTGTGCCGCTTCCTAAGGGGATCAGGCCGCCAGTATCAGGATCACAGATCGGATGTCCCAATCCGCCAAAACTGCCATCTGAGGGGTCATAATACGTCATTGTGCCAATGCCTGCCGTACTATCACGCACCCATACACCAGACTGCCAGCAATGTTCCAGAATAGAATATTCCGGCTTTAATTCTAATTCTATTTCCATTCCATCACGGCAGATGGTCAAATCTATAGCCTGTCCGTCAGATTCTGCAACAGCTGTTTTAAAATCATTCGTACAGGAAATTTCTTGCTGATTAATCGCTTGAATAATATCCCCTGTCTGAATACCAGCATCTGATGCAGGACAGCATCCGCCGGAAGAAGCGGCGACTTCTCCGAAGCCAATCACCATGATTCCATCCATAAGCATCCGCACCCCGAAGGGCTGACCGCAGGGCACAAGCATGACTTCCTCTGTTGTCTGCAATGCCACCTGTTTGACGGGAACAATGCCAAACATACGGAGCTGTATCTGTTCAGGCTTATCCGAAGACATGAGAGCGGCGGGGGTCGTTTTTCTCACGGGAGCAGCGGTCATTCCAGCGGCAAGCTCCAGCTGTTCCCCCTGCCGGATATAATAAGAATCTGCCAGATGACCAGCATAATACAATGCGCTCCCTACAGGATACAGACAGAGCAATCCAGCGAGGGCTGTCAAAGCGGTTCTGATTCTGTGCATTTTCAAAAAATCACCTGCTTTCTGTGCTATAAAGCACGTTATTATCATGACCACAAAGCCGGTCAATTATCAGAGAAAATAACAGGAAGGGGCTATTTTATGCAGAAAATCATGAAAATTTTTCTTCATCTTCTGCTTTTGTTATCCGCCTTGATCTATCCGGGAATGATGGCTGTGCTATCTGCACTTGGCTGGAAAGATCAGGCAGAGAAAGGCCATTATCCGGCGCAGTTTCATGCTTATAGTTTCTGGATGATGGCAGGGGGCATTTTCATTCTGATCAGTCTGCTTTTTTATTTTCTTGGCTGGAAGCATTCTATTTTTCTAATTTTATCTATAATAACCAGCATCATAGGAGCGATTTCCTGCATGATCATTCTGCATCAATTCAGCATTTATGCAGATCAGCATTTTTCCGGAATTGGTGAAGATCTCCGTCCTGTGAGTGAATTATATCAAGAACGGCTCATGCCGATTTTATTACCTGCTGTCTTGCTTGTGATTTTATCCGTCTACAGACTGCACAGACACCAGGCAGAAATTTCCGAAGAAAATGACGAAGCACCCAAAATTTTAAATGATGAATAAAAAAAGTACAAAAACGCTTGACAAATCTGTATAAAATCATGTATAATAAAATCAGATTCATGAATTTGCAGAGGGGCAAATCTGAATATTTTATCTCCATGAGAGGCAGGTTTTTATTATGAGAAAAAACAGAATCGCAGCAGGTGCGCTTGCATTCATGCTCGTATTCGCCGCTGGTGCGCCTGTATTGCAGGAAACCGGCGTGATCAGCTCCATCACAGCGCATGCTGTGGATTCCAATTGGAATATCAAGAAATATTATGATATTGGTGATTTCACAATTCAGTATGTATCATTAGGCTATGTCCAGATCATCAGTTTTAATAATCCGGATGCAGAGGAAGTTGTGATTCCGGAAAGCTTCAATGATGGTGATAATGATTATCCTGTGCAGGTACTGTATGGCGAATCTTTCCAGGGATGCAAAATGAAAAAAGTATTCATCCCTGATACTGTCAAGAAAATCGGTACTTATGCATTCTGTAACTGTGATCAGCTGGAAGAAATCACTGGAATGGCCAATGTGGAAACCATCGGTGATAATGCATTCACCTCCTGTCAGGCATTGAAAGAGATTCATCTTCCTTCTACTCTGACACGAATCGGAACAGAAGCATTTGCATTCTGCAATAGTCTGACAGATGTCACTATTCCCGGCAGTGTCACCAGCACGGGAACTTATGTCTTCTCTACCTGTGCCAATCTGCAAACCCTGACATTTGAAGAAGGCGTTAAGACAATTGGTGATAAAATCGCCTATTATTGCGGCAGTCTGAAAACAGTAAATATCCCTTCTAGTGTGGAAACCATTCGAGATGGTGCATTCTCTATTTCCGGTCTTGAAGAAATCGTTATTCCGGATACTGTTCAAAAAGTCGGCGTAGGCGCATTTACAAACTGCAAAAATCTGAAAAGCGTCACTTTCCCGGCAGGGGCTACCATCATTCAGAGCAATACATTTCAGGATTGCTATGCACTGGAAACAGTCATCATTCCGGAAAGCGTCGAAAGAATTCACAAAGGCGCATTTACAAACTGCATCAGCCTGAAGCAGATCGCTCTTCCTGCGAATCTGACAAAACTCCAGAATTATGCTTTCTATGGCTGTGAATCATTGGAAACTATCACAATCCCTGAAAATATCAAAGAAATTGAAGAATATACATTTGCAAAATGCCAATCTCTCAACAGCATTACACTGCCACCAGCATTGGAAACCATCGGGGTTTATGCCTTCTATGACTGCAAAGCACTGGAAAATATTACCTTCCCTGCTTCTATGCAAAAAGTAGATAGCTATGCTTTTTATGGCTGTGAAAATCTGAAATCCGCTGTTTTCGAGGGTAGCATGAAAAAGCTTGGTATCTGGTGCTTTGCCGGATGTACAACCCTTACCGAGCTGAAACTTCCTCAGGATCTTGAAAATCTGAGCAATCATGTATTATACAGATGTACCTCACTTGAAAATTTAGAAATTCCCCCAACTGTTACCACAGTAGATAAATATGCTTTGGCCGCATGTGATTCCCTGACAGAAGTCAATCTCCCCGAAAGTGTGGAATTTGTTGATGAGTATGCCATTGGCTATGGTGAGGGCGTAATCCCGGAAACAACAGGCACAGTGAATATCATCAGCGAATCTCCGGCTGTTCAGGATTATTGCAAGACGAATGAAATCACTCTGAATGGCGAAGATCCCAATCAGACACCGAAAGAAGATCTTGCTGTACTGGAACAGAGAGTCAAAGACATGTCTAAATATCTGCATGGTCAGGTACAATTTGCATCAGAAGAAGCCTTCCAGAAAAATGATATTAATAATGATGGCATCGTCAATATTTATGACTGGATTCTCCTGAAAAAACAGGTTATGACCGAAAGAGAGACTGCTATCATTCCCACTGAACCGGAACAAATTCCTACAGAAGATACGCCGGAAGAAACAACAGAACCACCTGCATCAGAAGCACCTGCACCCGAAACAGATCCTATTGAAACTATCGCCAATTCTTAAAAATACGCATGAAGCTGCCCATTGCGGCGGCTTCTTTGTGTCCGGAGGAACTCTTATGAATTTTAATACTGAACCCATCGGGGATTCTATTTATGTATGCACTTCCAAAGCGCATGGCTTCGGCACAGATGCCTTTCTGCTCACCCAATTTTCAAATTATAAGCAAAAAGATCTTGTCTGTGAATTCGGCACGGGATGCGGCATCATCCCCCTGCTGATGCAAAAAGCACGCCCGCCTAAATTAATCTATGCCATTGACATCCAGCAACAAGCCATTGATCAGCTCTGCGCTGGAATGCAATTAAGCCATGCTGAAAATATTATACCCATTTGTATGGATTTTAAACAATTTCATCATGAAAAATTTTTTGATTTAATCATCTGCAATCCCCCCTATCAGCCATGCGGATCAGGCTATGAATCAGAAACAGAAGCCCAAAGAATCGCCCGTCATGGCGTATACTGCACCCCCGAAGATGTATGCACAACAGCATCCCGATTATTAAATTTCGGCGGCCGGCTGTGCGTATGCGGAAAGCCTGAACGCCTGCCGGATTATATCTGCGCCATGCGTCAGGCCAATACAGAACCGAAACGCCTGCAATTTGTTTCCCGGACAGCTTATGATATGCCTTGGCTCTTCCTGCTCGAAGGCAAAAAAGGTGCAAAAAAATTTCTTCAGATGGAAAAGCCTTTTATCATGTATGAAAACGGAACACTCACCCCACAGGCCGAAGCTTTATATCAGAAAGGAACATGATCATGACCGGAATTTTATATGTCACAGGAACGCCAATCGGCAATTTAGAAGATATTACCCTCAGACAGCTCAGAATTCTCAAAGAAGTTGATTTCATTGCCGCCGAAGATACCCGTGTTACCCGAAAATTACTCACGCATTTTGAAATTAAAACAGAATTAGTCAGCTATCATGAACATAGTGATATGTCTATCATCACACATATCATAGATCGCATCAAAGCCGGGGAAAATTGCGCTGTCGTGACAGATGCCGGTATGCCATGCATTTCCGATCCGGGGGAAATTCTGGTCAGGCTGTGTCATGAAAATCATCTGCCTGTACAATCCGTACCGGGTGCAAGTGCTGTAATCACTGCATTATCCATATGCGGCGGCAGTACAAGCCAATTTACTTTTTATGGCTTCCTGCCCGTAGATAAAAAACCCCGAACCACAATGCTCCAATCATTAGCCAATGAACCCCGGACAGCTGTCCTCTATGAAGCACCTCATAAATTAAAAAAAACCCTTTCCGATCTCGCCGCCATGACGCCAAACAGAATGCTTTCTCTCTGCCGTGAATTAACTAAGATTCATGAGGAAGTCCTCCGCATGACCCTTGCGGAAGCCGTTCAATATTATCAACTTCATGATCCACGGGGTGAATTTGTTCTTGTGCTGGATGGCATCACCGCCACAGAAGCCGCTTTTACTTTGCATGATGCCATTTCTCTAGCAGAATCTTATCTTTCGCAAGGTCTCTCCCCTTCTGCCGCTGCAAAGCTTGCCGCTAAAGAATCCGGCTTATCTAAAAATCAAATCTATCAGGCAATGCATACCGGGAAATAATCCCTCTCTCAAAATGGTTGACTTTTTTTCTAATCTGCTGTATAATTATCATAAATCTTATAAATCAAAAATGAGGTGAATTATGGCAAATAAAGAAACATGGGAAGATCTAAAAAAAAGAGCTCGCTGGGATCGCATTGCAGGTGCGGCGGCTGTCCTGATCTTGATCTTTGCCCTGATGATTTCCGGCATTAGCTCCTGCACAAAACATTTAGATCCTGATGCGCAAACTGTTGATAATCAGGAAACCCTTCCGCCCGAAACTGTCCCCCCAACAGAACCTATTGACAACTCTCTGGCTGTATTTCTCAGCCCCTCCACACAGGAAGAAAATCTTTATGCCTGTGATAAATCCATCAGTGAAGAAAATGCGATGTGGCAGATTGGCCGCCGTGTCAAAACCCTCGTAGAAGATGCAGGCTATGTTGTCTATATCTGCGGAGAAGATGATAGCCCTATTGCTAAAATCAAACAGGGTAATCATCTCAAATGCGGCGCATATGTCACCCTGCATAGCAATTCCAGCGGCGTAGAAGGCGGCGGAAAAGGAACAGAATGCTTTTATAATGAAGATATCCCCGGCTCTTTGGCATTATCTGAAAGCATTTATAACCGTGTGGCGGCATTAAGCCCCAATGATGGCCGAGGAATCAAAAATCAATATCAGCGTGATCTGTATGAAATCAATAATAATACCAGTGCTGTGTGCTTTCTGGAAGTAGAATTCCATGATAATATTGCTACATCAAGATGGATTCTGAATCATGTCGAGGAAATTGCACAGGCCGTTTCTGATGGCATTGTTGCCTATCTCAAAAATAAAGAATATGGTCTGATCCCCGAAGCCACCGGAGAGCCCATTTTAGAGCCAACTTATCCCGAACAGGAGGGCATAGACGATGCAGAAGCCTAATTATGATCTTCAAATGCAGGAGATTCTTGCAAAAGAAAAACCTTCTGTATTATTACATGCATGTTGTGCGCCCTGTTCCAGTGCCGTTTTAGAGCGTCTCGATGGACAGGCTGAAATTATCATTTATTTCTACAATCCGAATATTCTCCCAGAATCTGAATATCAACATCGCTTAGCCGAACTGCATCGGCTGACGGAATCATTGCCATTATCCCAAAAAATCGAAATCATAGAAGGAATCTATGATCCGGAACGATTTCTTTCCTTTGCGGAAGCAATGGCGGATGAGCCAGAACGAGGGAAACGCTGTCAAAAATGCATTGCTCTGCGATTGCGCCAGACTGCCGAACAGGCCAGAAATATGAATATTGATTATTTTGCATCTACGCTGACACTTAGCCCCCATAAAGATGCGCCTTTTATCAATACTGCCGGCTTTGCGATTGCTGAAGAACAGGGCATTCAATGGCTTCCTTCTGATTTCAAAAAAAGAAATGGCTATCAGAGATCTATCGCATTATCACGGGAATATTGCTTATATCGACAGGATTTTTGCGGCTGTCCGTTCTCGAAGAAAAACAGAGAGCTCGAAAAAATTAGAAAATCCGGATCAGAATAAATAAAAAAGAGTCCGCTTTTTATAACGGACTCTTGTTTTTCATTACTGACAGTTCTGACAAATCATAGATAATACATCATTGCAGTTACCGCCGGAACAATTCTGATTGATGATAGATAACACATCATTGCAATTACCGCCGGAACAATTCTGATTGATGATAGATAATACATCATTACAATTACCGCCGGAACAATCCTGACGAATGGCAGAAAATCCATCATCACAATTGCCCCCCGGACAATCCTGATCTGTCACAGATTCTCCAGATGTCCCATTCGTTCCCCCTGTAAATACCTGCGTCCAATAAAGTACCCCATTTTGATCCGCTACGCCGATCCCAATCGAATCAAAATCCGGATTTAAAATATTTGCCCGATGCCCGTCAGAATGCATCCAGCCATTCATGACATCAGCAGGAGTAGCATATCCATAGGCAATATTTTCCCCTGTCGTGCGCCAGCTGATCCCTGTCTCTGTCAGTACGGTTGCACAGCTTTGCCCATTCGGACGAGTATGTGAAAAATTCGTCTTGATCTCTTCTGCACGGATCTCTGCGGCCTGATTCAAAGCAGGGACAATTTTTAATGCACTGAGCCCCTGTGCTGCCCTTTCCTGATTCACTAGTGCAGCTACTTCATTGATCTGGTTCTGTACCGCTTCATTCATGATGCCTGTCTCTGCGGCCTTGACTGGAGTGCTGAGGGAAACCCCTGCCGAAAATGCCATCAGAACAGCACATACTGCTGATAGAATCTTTTTCATGTGTTTACTCCTTTCAGAGCCTGAAATATTTCAGAAAAGTCTTTCACGTGATGATAGTATTATCATAGCATGTTTTGTGCATTTTGTCAAGAATCAATATTTTCCATGGCATTTTTTCTGGTAAAAATAACAGCATCCTTCCGGATGCTGTTTTCTGGATTATCTTCCCGGCTTCTGGCAGATCAATGCCGCATACCCAAACGGCGGAAGTTTGACCGTATTTTCCTCCATCAAGCCATGTTCTGCCTTATCAAACAGATAGCTCTCCTGAAATGGCTGGAATGGAATCCATTGTTCATGCTGAGAACGATTCACATAAATCTGCACAGCCACTCCAGCTGTTTCATAATATCTTACAAATGCCATCACATCATCCTGCGCATTCAGGAATTTCAGCCTTCCACTGCGGAATATTTTATAACTCTTTCTGATCCGGCCTAATTCTTTCACATAGCTGATTAATTCCTGATCTTCATGCCCCCAAGGGTAGCATCTTCTATTGAATGGATCTTTATAGCCCTGTAAACCGGCTTCATCTCCATAATAAATGCTCGGTACACCCGGCAGGAAGAACATCAAAACCATTGCCGCCTGAAGCATCGCTTTGCCACGGCGGTATTCCCATTCGTTCAAATAACGCTCTGCCATCCAGTCTTTTGATTTATCATCACAGTTTTCACCACCGAAGCGATTAATTGCCCGTTCAATGTCATGGGTAGAAACAAAATTCATTAGAACATCTACGGAATCTTTTGGATAATTTTCCAGTATTGTCATAATACTAATCTGGAAATCACGGCTGCTCATGCCCTTGATATAATTAATAATCGCTTCCCGGAATGGATAATTCATCACAGAATCCAGCTGACCGCCTAATAAATAACGCCGTTTGATGCCATAAGCTTCTTTATTGGAAGCATCTTCCCAGACTTCGCCGATCACGATTTTTTCAGAACCGTTTCTCTTGACAGCTGTCCGCAGATGATCCAGAAATTCATCCGGCAACTCATCCGCCACATCCAGACGATAGCCAGCCGCTCCCAGAGAAATCCAATAATCCAGCACACCGCCCTCACCGCAGATATATTTTGTATATTCACGATTATTTTCCTGCACATTCGGAAGCGTATCAATGCCCCACCATGCTTCATATTCATTCGGATAAGAATAGAACGTATACCAAGGATAATATTCACTCTCTTCTGACTGATACGCCCCCACGGTATCATAGCGGCCGAATTTATTAAAATAAATGCTGTCTGCCCCTGTATGAGAGAATACCCCATCCAGAATAACACTGATATGATATTTTGCGGCTTCTTTGCAAAGTTCCTGAAAATCTTCATTTGTGCCAAGCAGAGGATCAATTTTCATATAATTGGCCGTATTATATCTATGATTCTCATGAGATTCAAAAATAGGATTTAAATAAATGCAAGTAACTCCCAGATCTGCTAGATAGGGCAGTTTTTCCTGAATTCCGGCAAGATCACCGCCGAAATAATCATTATTCCAGACATGTCCATTCTGATCCGGTCTATAATAGGGTGTGCCGCCCCAATCTTCCCGGATCACACGATCCTCCGGCACATTTTCATGTGTCTTGCCGCTTTTGCAGAATCGATCAGGGAAAATCTGATACATGATTCCGCCTTTGAGAAAATCCGGCGTTTTATAATCTTCTGCATACACTGTTAACTGAAACAGATCACCATCATTGATATTGCCGATATGACCGGAAACTTTCTTGATATAAAATCTTTGGCCGCCCACGGTATACGCAAAATAATAATAATATACGCCCGTAAATTTTGGGATATAACCTGTCCCCCACACAAAGCAGTCTTCTTCTTCTGCAATGATATGCAGATGCATAAATCTTTCTTTGAATCCCGGACGATACAGCACAATGCATGGTGCAAAATCAGGTTGCAATTCTTTTGGCAAACGAATTGAAAAATAGCATATTTTTCCTTTCCTTATCGCTCCGAACGGGGTTTTATAACTAGTATCCCAGCTGTCATATAAATGGCTCATCTAAATCACTCCTCATAAATCACAAAACCAAAAAGCGTGCCCGGCAAGAGTCAGACACGCTTTTGTCTACAGTAATAAAATTACAGTCCCCAGATGTCACGGGCATAATCATTCACAGAACGGTCAGCAGAGAAAATACCTGCACTGGCTGTATTCATGAGTGACATTTTAGCCCATTTTTGTGTATCATTATAGCACTCCGTGCTAAATGTCTGCGCCTGACAATAAGAATCAAAATCAGCCAGAACCATATAAGGATCAGAATTCTTGAGAGAATTGGCCACATCATGGAATGTGCAGCCGTTGATTCCATGATACATGCGGTTGATGCAGTCATGAATAATCAGATTTTCCTGATACAGCCGTTCCGGATTATAGCTGCTCTTGGCGGCATTGACTTCCGGCGTTTTCATACCAAAGATAATAATATTATCATCTCCGACGGCATCACGAATTTCTACATTTGCGCCATCGAGCGTACCGAGCGTAACAGCACCGTTCAGCATCAGCTTCATGTTACCTGTGCCGGAGGCTTCTGTTCCTGCGAGAGAAATCTGTTCAGAAATATCTGCTGCCGGCATGAGCAGTTCTGACAATGTAACACTATAATTTTCAATAAACTGTACAGAAAGCTTATCTGCAATGCGTGGATTCTTCCGGATTTCTTCTGAAATCGCCCAGATCATTTTGATAATCTGCTTTGCGAGGAAATAGCCCGGAGCGGCCTTTGCAGCAAAAATATAAGTCTTAGGCGTGAAATCCGCATTCGGATTTTCCAGAAGATAATTATACTGTGCTAAAATATGCATGGCATTCAGATGCTGACGTTTGTATTCATGCAGACGTTTCACCTGTACATCAAAAATACTGTCTGTATTGAGCGTAACTTTAGAAGCTCTTTTTACATATTTTGCAAAGCGTTCTTTATTTTCCTTCTTGACGATCATGATGCGTTCCAGCACTTCGGGATCATCCGCAAATACTGCCAATTTAGAAAGCTGAGCGGCATCTTTCAGGAAGCCATCACCGATTTTTTCACGGAGGAGCTGTGTCAAACCAGGATTAGACTGATACAGCCAGCGGCGATAAGCAATACCATTCGTCACATTCTTGAATTTATGCGGTGTGTCAGCGGCTTCATCCGGGAAAACAGAGGCTTTAATAATATCAGAATGCAGTTTGGAAACGCCATTTACACTATGAGAAGCCACTACACACAAAGTAGCCATATGAATCATATTATCTTTAATAATAGACATTCTTGTTGTCTTTGCGCTGTCATTATTATTGCGATTCATGAGAGACTGACAATATCTATTATTAATTTCTACGATAATAGAGAAAATTCTCGGCACGATCTGTTTCATGAGATTTACATCCCATTTTTCCAGAGCTTCGGCCATAACAGTATGATTTGTATAAGCAAACGTATTTGTCACAATATGCCAAGCCTGTTCCCAGCCATAACCGCAGTCATCCAGCAGAATCCGCATTAATTCCGGAATAGCAAGTGTTGGATGTGTATCATTAATATGAATTGCTACTTTCTCATGCAGATTATCCAGCGTTCCATAAATGGACATATGAGAATTCACAATGCTATTCACAGCCGCAGAACAGAGGAAATATTCCTGACGCAGACGGAGACTCTTCCCTTCCGGACGGTTATCATTCGGATACAGAACTTTAGAAATGGCATTGGAGATTGCATTCTGAGCTAATGCCTTTTCATAGTCATATTCATTGAAGTAATTCATATCGAAAGAAGGAGCTTCTGCTCTCCACAGACGAAGCACGGAAACACCAGGGCTATCATAGCCAGAGACATACATGTCATACGGAATGGCCATTACGGTTTTATAATTGATATGTGAAATATGATGATACTGATTATCCCAGTATTCATTTAATTCACCTTCAAAGTGTACTTCAATGGCTTTTTCGGGTTTGGGATCGAGCCAGACACTTCCGCCGGGAAGCCAGTTATCCGGGCATTCTCTCTGCCAGCCGTCTTCAATTTTCTGCTGGAAGATGCCGTATTCATAGCGAATAGAATGACCCATTGCAGGGATTTCCTGTGTAGCCATGCCATCCAGATAACATGCAGCAAGACGGCCAAGACCGCCATTTCCAAGGCCGGCATCAGGTTCACATTCATAGATTCTGTCAAGATTAATATGAAATTCTGAAAGCATTTCTTTCACAGCATCTGCCATTTCCAGATTATACAGATTGGTTTTCAGGGAACGCCCCATCAGAAATTCCATAGAGAGATAATACACCTGTTTTTTCCCGTTGGAATGCACATTATTGATAAATTTGCGCCGTTTTACCCGCAGATGTTCCATAACCATGGTAGAGAGTACTTCATATACATTCTGATCAGAAGCCTCTTCTGGTGAAACGCCGAATTTATTCATCAGCCGTTCACTGAACTGTTTTTTGAAGTTTCTTACTTCAGTAGAATCATTAACTGCCATGTTCTTAAATTTGCCCTGTCAAATGCAGAGCAGCTCCTTTCTTGATTGTTGTTTTGAGATTCTTGTTACAAAATAACAAATCTTTAATTCTATTATACATGATTTTTGTGTTTGTTGCAATTGACATTTTCGCTAAATATCATGTAGGATTTCATTACAAATTGTATACAAGCGAAAATTTTTATAACAAATTCTGTGTAAAATTCACAAATCTATACAAAAAGTTATTTTTCATCCGGATTTTTCTTTTTCTTAAAAACGATAAATTTGCTAATAAAATAATTTGTCAGTGTGACAACGACCTGAGCAATGAATTTAAAAATCAGATAAGTCAGCTTATTATCCGTATCTGTTTCTTCATCATGATAAAATCCGACACCGATCTGCATAATAGCGGCTTCCATGGCAAGAGATGCCAGCCGAGCAGAAATAAACGTCCACATTTCATAGAAAAGTTGTTTTTTATTTTCCGTCACGCTTCGGAAGACATATTTTTTATTGACATAGAACGCAAAAAAGACAGCAATCAGCCATGCACTTACAGTAGCAATCAGATTTTCAAGATGTGCATCCCATTTGACAAGATTTAAAATACCATATTGCACACCAAACTGTACAATCAAATTAACAATTGTTGTCAGAACGCCATAATAAATATAAACAACCAGCTCTTCATATTTATCATACAGCTTCCGGAGAGGTTTCGGAAGCAGATTTACAAAAAATTGCAGAATTTTTTCAAACATTTAGAAATTCCTTTCCTGAAAACACAGATAAGCCTGTCAGAAATGGCAGGCTTATCTGAATATCAACTTGTTTACATCAATTCACAGATCAGAGAGGAAAATTCTGCGGGATCAGCAATCGGCATATTTTCCATCAGCAAGGCCTGATTATACAGCAATTTGGCATATTTCTCAATTTTCTCCTGATCTTCCAGTGCAGTAAGCTTTGCAAATACAGGATGATCGGGATTCAGTTCCAGCACAAGACGAGCCTGCACTTTAGACTCTTCGGGGGTAGGCATGGCATTGAGTGTTTTCTCCATTTCCAGCGTCAAATCTCCCTCACTGGTGAGACAAACGGGATGAGATTTCAGACGGCTGGAAAGTGTTACACGCTGTACTTTTCCATTGAGTGCCTTCTGCATGGTTTCGAACAGAGATTTATTCTCTTCTGTTTTTTCATCAAGGGCTTTCTTTTCTTCTTCTGTATTCAGATCCAGATCGGCAGCGGTGACAGATTTAAAAGCCTTATCTTTGAATGTCATAAGATTTTTGGCGGCAAATTCATCCACGGGGATCGTAAACCAAAGAATTTCATAGCCTTTTGCAAGGACAGCTTCTGTCTGGGGCAAAGCCTTGATCTGTGCGATAGAGCTACCAGCGGCATAATAAATTTCTTTCTGTTCTTCTGGCATTCTGGAAACATATTCATCTAATGTCACAAGCTTATCTTCATGAGAAGACCAGAATAAAAGCAGATCCTGCAAATCTTCTTTATGCATTCCATAATCACTGCAAACGCCATATTTAATTTGCGTACCGAAGGCATCAAAGAATTTTTCATATTTTTCCCGTTCATTTTTCTGCATCTTGATCAGATCATTATGAATGGTCTTTTCAATGCTTCTTGCAATCAATTTCAGCTGTCGATCATGCTGGAGCATTTCACGAGAAATATTCAGTGATAAATCTTCTGAATCTACGAGACCTTTTACAAAGCTATAATAATCCGGGAGCAGATCGGCGCATTTTTCCATAATCAACACACCGTTTGTATATAACTGCAATCCTTTTTCATATTCTCTTGTATAATAATCAAACGGAGCTTTTGAAGGAATATATAGCAATGCATCATAGCTGATAGCCCCCTCATTGTGTACATGTTTATAAGCAATCGGGGGCATGTAGTCATTAAATTTTTCCTGATAGAAATTATGATAATCATCCGGCGTCAATTCATTCTGATTTTTACGCCACAATGGTACTTGACTATTTAATGTTTCAAGAGTAACTTCAAGATCATATTCATCTGTTGTACCCTCTCTCAGTTTCCGGTGAGACATTTCCATCTGAATAGGAAAGCGAATATAATCTGAATATCTTTTTACGAGATGCTGAATTCTATAATCTTCCAGAAATTCGCTATAATTTTCATCTTCAGAATCATCCATCAATTCCAGAACGATCTTTGTCCCGAATTTTGTCAGATCGCTGAAATCTCCGGTTTCCTCGATGGAATAGCCTTCTACGCCTTCGGACTGCCATTTATGCGCCTGTTCTGTGCCGAATGCTCTGGAATATACCGTCACACGCTTTGACACCATGAAAGCTGAATAAAATCCAACACCGAACTGACCAATGATCTGCTGATCCTCGCCAAGCTGATTATCTGCTTTAAATTTCAGAGAACCGCTGTCAGCGATTGTGCCGAGATGCTGTTCCAGTTCTTCGCCCGTCATGCCAATGCCATTATCTGTAATTGTAATTGTTCTCTCTGTCTTATTCAGATCCAGACGAATAAAAAAATCTTCCTTGTTCAGCCCTACAGAATCATCTGTCAGGGAACGGAAATACAGCTTATCAATCGCATCACTAGCATTTGAAATCAGCTCACGGAGAAAAATCTCTTTATGCGTATAGATCGAATGAATCATCATGTCCAGCAGTTTTTTTGATTCTGCCTGAAATGCCTTTGTTTCCATGAATCTCTCTTCTTTCTTATCCAAAATTAGCACTCTCTTTCTTTGAGTGCTAATTTCAGTATAGCACATTTTCAGAAAAAATCAATAGAATTCACGGAAAATTCATATAATATTCACATAAATATCACAATCATGCATTCCCCCCTCTCATTTGGCCGGCCGTTCTTGATTTATTCATAATTTTTGTGCAAATTGCTGTAAAAAGCAGGAAAAATTTCTACTAAAAAACGATGGATTTTTTTTTCGAAATATGTTATAATAAAATAGTAAATCCGGCAGAGCTGTTTTCATGACCGGATTAATATCATCTTATTGGAGGTAATCCCAATGAAATACGTTTATCAGTTCACTGAGGGCAACGCTGACATGCGTGAACTCCTCGGCGGCAAGGGCGCAAACCTCGCTGAAATGACCAATATTGGTCTTCCCGTTCCGCAGGGCTTTACAATCACAACAGAAGCCTGCACACAGTATTATGAAGATGGCGGCATCAGTGACGAAATCATGGCCGAAATCGAGGAAAACATCACTAAGATGGAAGATCGTGTTGGTAAGAAATTCGGCGATAAGACCAACCCTCTGCTTGTTTCTGTCCGTTCCGGTGCTCGTGCATCTATGCCCGGCATGATGGACACTATTCTGAACCTTGGTCTGAATGAAGATGTTGTTGAATATATGTCTGTTGCTTCCGGCAATCCTAGATGGGCATGGGACTGCTATAGAAGATTTATCCAGATGTATTCTGATGTTGTTATGGAAGTCGGCAAGAAATA
>DJXD01000059.1 GCA_002449585.1 Ruminococcus sp. UBA7013 | reverse complement strand
CAATAGCAGTTTTACCAACACCAGGCTCACCGATCAGCACAGGATTATTTTTTGATTTTCTGGATAAAATCCGGATCACGTTTCTGATTTCACTATCCCGGCCAATTACCGGATCAAGCTTGTTTTGTTTGGCCAGATCTGTCAAATCTTGACCATATTTCACAAGAACGTCATAAGTTTCTTCTGGATTTTCGCTAGTGACTCTAGTATTGCCCCGTACTTGCATGAGGACGCTCAGGAATGCATTTTTATCAATCCGGAACTGACTGAAAATTTTCCGTGCCTGCTGATCCGGCTTTTCCAGCAATGCCAGAAAAATATGTTCTACAGAAACATATTCATCTTTCATATTAGCAGCCTGCTGTTCGGCAAGATTCAAAACATCATCCACATCACGGGAAATCAAGATCTGACCGGGCTGGCGGCCGCTTCCGGTGACGGCAGGCATTTGATTAATCATAGTTTGTATGCTGTTCTGCATCGCATTGACATCAACCTGCATTTTTTGAAGAAGCTGAGGAATCAAGCCATTTTCTTGTTTCAGCAGAGCTTGTATCAGATGAATCTGTTCAATATGCATATTTTGTGCGGAAACTGCAATACTTTGTGCTGATTGAATGGCTTCCATAGATTTCTGTGTAAATTTCTGTGCATTCATGAAAGAACAACTCCTTTTCAAATCAGATCCGTTTCAGCTGCATCCTGACGGAAATGCATTTCCATTTCCTCAGGGGAGACATCCGAAAACCAATCTTTCAGATATTTATCAAATTGTCCGACATAATTACCGATCCGCTGGCCAAAAGTTTCCTCATCCACATCAAGATAAGGGATCAGCCGTTCCATTCTGCCGGGCGAAAATCTATATTCTGTTTCAGATGGCAGATATTCTTTTTCCCAATGTGCCCACATCCGGAAAAATTGTTCCAGAGAAGCCAGCAACAGGGGATTCTGTGTCCTTAGGCGGATATGCAGAACACCAGCATAATTTTTTTCCGGATTTTTATATAGCTGAACCATATATTGCACAGTCGGCTTATATTTATAATTCAGCTGACTTTGCAGGGCTAGCATATTAGCGGAAGTCTGCTCCAGAATTCGAAATTGATGGATGAGAGACTCCATACTTGAAAAAACTGCCTGCATCCGCATTTCAGAGGTAACACAGGAAAAATGTTCTGCTAAAATTTGATTAATCAGATTTGAGCGGCTGGTATGCATTCGATAAGCTTCTTGATCGATTTTAGCAACCACTTCATCAGACAGAACTAAACTATAAATACTCTTCATTGTTTTTCCTCCTTTCTAATATCTGATTAAAAACTCGTGAATCGATTTATTAATCGTTCATTGATATTAGTATAGCACAATTTGTATCATTTGTCAAGGGGGTTATGAAAAAATTTTTCAAATTTTAAAAAAATAAAAACGCCCGGCCAATCCGCCGGACGCTTTCATAAAGAGGAAGGTAAAATGTGTAATTTACAGCTTAAAAATCAGGATGCGACATCCTTCTGCACTGCAAGCTGCAAAGGAAAAATCACGTCTTTTAACCGGAATTTGACTCCACTGCGCTGAAATTATAATTGTTAAAAAACTTAATTTTTCCACAGCAAGTATGTAATCTATTCAGAAGTCCTGAAAATTTGAGAGGGGATTCTTCAGAACTTTGTTTTCTGATAATCACAGTTCTTTGCTGTTTTTATTATTTTACTTGATTTTCCAGCTGTTTTCAATATACATTTGTATTTAAAACTGACTTATTGTCTCCTAAAAATGATAATTTGCCGGAAAAATTTGATTTTGCTGCCTAAAAATATGAATTTTCTTTAAAATCAGGAATTTTAAAATTTAATTCATATATTATTCATATAAAGCCTGTCATGCTTTTAGTTGACATTTTTTTGTCTGTATGCTATAATAAAACACAGGAGTGATCATTTTGAGCCGAATCATGTTAAGTGCTGCCGGAAGCGGCACAGGAAAAACTACTATCACAGCTGCATTGTTGCGAGTGCTGTGCCAAATGGGAAAGCGTGTACAGTGTTTCAAATGCGGCTGTGATTATATTGATCCTATGTTTCATAGATATATCACAGGAAGAAAAGCTTATCAGGCAGATCCGTTTTTTTTGAATCAATTTCAAATGCAAAAATTGGTTTCCCAGGTTTCTGCTGATGCGGATATTTCTGTGCTAGAGGGGGCAATGGGCTATTATGATGGCATTGCTGGCACATCAGAGGCGAGTGCTTATACAGTTTCAATGTGGCTGAATACACCAGTATTATTCATCCTGAAACCGCAGGGCATGGGCTGTTCTGTCGGAGCTATCTGCAAAGGATTTCAGCAGTTTCGAGAATCAAATCAGATCAAAGGTGTGCTGTTAAATCAGATCAGGCCGGGTATGTATGATTATTATAAAAAAATAATAGAGCAGGAAACAGATCTAAAAGTATATGGCTATTTGCCGGATCTGCCGGAAATACATTTTGAAAGCAGACATCTTGGACTGCTGACAGCGGAGGAAATACCGGATCTTGATCAGAAACTTGATGTTCTGGCCGAAACAGCTAAAAAAACATTAGATCTTGATGGAATTCTGAAACTTGCGGCTTCTGTTCCATCTCTGCCCATATATCCCCAAATGCATCATAAACCAGAAACGCAATTTCGGCTTGGAATTGCTTTTGATCGGGCATTTTGTTTTTATTATCAAGAAAATCTAGATCTGCTTGAACAATATGGCGCAGAGCTGATATATTTTTCTCCTCTGACAGATGCCCGTCTTCCAGATGGGCTGGATGGTTTATATTTCGGCGGCGGATATCCGGAGCTGTATCTTCCGGAATTAAGTCAGAATGATACATTTTTGAAAAATCTAAAACAGGTTTCTGCCTTAAAAATCCCGATTTTTGCAGAATGCGGAGGATTTTTATATTTACAGGAATTTCTGGATGATGCCGATCATCATGCTTGGCCGATGGCGGGGCTTCTTCCGGGACATGCATCCATGGGAAAAAGATTATGCCGTTTCGGCTATATGACATTGACCGCACAGGAAGGAACATTATTAGGCACAGCAGGAACATGCCTTCGAGGACATGAATTTCATTATGCTGATAGCACAGAAAATGGATCTGCATTTCTGGCAGAGCGTCCTTCCGGGAAAAAATGGCTAGCTATTCAGAATACAGATCATATCACGGCAGGCTTTCCGCATTTGTATTTTTTATCTGCTCCAGAAGCCGCAAAATATTTTTGTCAGAAATGTAAAGCATTTCACAATGAAAGGAATGATCATACATGATGGCATTGATTACAGGGGGATCAGGAAGCGGAAAATCTTTGTTTGCGGAACAAATGGCTGTTCAATTCAGAACAGAATATTTATATTATCTGGCAACTATGCAGATTTATGATGATGAATGCAGAAACAGAATTTTGCGTCATCAGAAACAGCGAGCAGGAAAAGGCTTTATCACGATCGAAACGCCGTTCTGTCTGTCAGATCATTTGCATCAGATGCAAAGTTCCGGAACAGCATTATTAGAATGTGTCAGCAATCTGCTGGCTAATCTTCAATTTGATTCTGATCAGCAAGATCCTGTGACTTTCATCACAAAAGAAATTTTACAGATTCGTCAGCATTTGCAGCATTTGATCATTGTTACAAATGATATTTTTGCAGACAGGATTCCTGATTCTCCAGAGATGCAAGCTTATTTACAGAATCTTGGGAAAATAAATTGCTTTCTGGCAGAAAAATCAGATCTTGTCATAGAAATCAATGCCGGGATTCCGGTTATCTGGAAAGGAAAGCGATTATGAAGCTGATTATTGGCGGATATGCACAAGGAAGACTTGCCTATGTATTTCGAACATATCATCTGAAAGAATCAGATGTCTGGAATGCCGAAGGAACAGAGCCCTATCAGGGACAAAAAATTATTTATCATGCAGAAGCATTAGCTTTATCATGGATTGCGGAAAAATATCTAGCTCTTTGGAAAGATTGTATTGTCATCACACAAGAAACCGGAAGCGGTCTGATTCCAATCACCCCCGAAGAACGTCACTGGCGTGAGGCAGTCGGGCAGATGAATCAGCAATTAGCCGCATATGCAGAATCTGTAGAACGTATTTGTTGCGGTCTTAGCATGTATCTGAAACAGGAGCATTCACATGTGGATTCTGATCAGTAATATTCTGGGTTTTGTGCTTGATCTCTGTTTTGGAGATCCGCCTTTTCTGATGCATCCGGTTGTGCTGATCGGAAAAGGCATTTCCCGGCTTGAGAAATCGCTCCGGAAATGGTTTCCCTCCGATCCGCAGGGGGAACGCTTTGCAGGTGCTGTACTTGCTGTACTGATTCCAGTGCTGAGCATGTGCATTTCCGGAGGTATTTTATATTTCATCCGGCGGATCAATTTCTGGTTATGGTTGATTCTTCATACCTTCTGGGCATATCAGATATTAGCCGCAAGATGCCTTGAACAGGAAAGCCAAAAAGTGTATCATGCTGTATCTGCAAAAGATTTACAAAAATCCAGAAATCAGATTGCTATGCTGGTAGGCCGGGAAACCAAAGATCTGAATCTGGAAGAAATTATTAAGGCATGTGTTGAGACTGTAGCAGAGAACACTTCCGACGGTGTGACAGCTCCGTTATTTTATTTAATGCTGGGAGGTGTTCCGCTGGGCTTCTGGTATAAAGCTGTCAATACACTTGATTCCATGGTTGGCTATCGAAATGAAAAATATCAGTATTTTGGAACATCTTCCGCCAAACAGGATGATCTTGCTAATTTGATTCCTTCTAGAATCTGTGCATTGCTGATGATTCTATCAGCTGCTATTTTACATATGAATTTCAAATCTGCATGGCGGATTTTCAAGCGTGACAGAGGAAATCATCTGTCACCGAATTCAGGTCAGACAGAAGCCGTTATAGCTGGTATATTAGGCATTCAATTAGGCGGGGCACATGTCTATTTTGGACAGGTGATTGAAAAGCCGACAATTGGCGACAAGATACGCCCGGCAGAACCGGAAGACATTCTCCGGACAAATAAACTGATGATGATGACAGCTTTTTTATCTATGATTCTATTCAGTATCTGCCGCTTATTTTTACTATGATCCGGAGGGCTGTTATGCATGGCGGAAATATTTATTTTACAGATCAAAAATTAATTGATTTTTCAGCAAATATCAATCCTTTAGGAGTGCCGGAATCTGTCAGGACGGCGATTTTAAACGCTTTGCCGGAAATTGTACATTATCCTGATCCGGAGCAAAAAAAACTGACAAAGGCGATTGCGGCATTTCATCGGATCGCAGAAAATATGATTATCTGCGGAAACGGCGGCGCAGATGTTCTTTTCCGGACAATTCAGGCGATCCGCCCGGAACATGCGCTGCTTCCTGTGCCGACATTCTCAGAATATGAAAAATCTCTGACAGAAAATCATTGTCACATAACACGCTGGATCATGCCGGATTTATGCATCACAGAAGATCTGATTGCAGAACTTGAAAAAAACAGATATGATTTTTTAGTATTATGCAGTCCGAATAATCCAACAGGAATCTGCATTTCTCCGGATCTGCTGATCAGAATTCTGGAGACAGCAAAACAAAGACAAATTTTTGTTCTGCTGGATGAATGTTTCTATGATATGACAGAAAATTTAGATTCTATGCTTTCTCAGATTGATAGATTTTCTAATCTGCTGATTTTGAAATCTCTGACAAAATTCTATGCTTTGCCGGGTCTTCGGCTGGGATATGGCATCTGTTCTGATGCAGATCGGATCAGGAAAATCAGAAAGATTGGCCAGCCATGGCCTGTGAATACGCTTGCATCTGCGGCAGGATGCGCCGCCCTTGCGGATGATTCATTCCAGAATAGATTTCATGTATTTCTGAAATCAGAACGAGATTTTCTGTATCAGGAGCTGAAAAAAATGGCCTTCCAGATATGGCCGCCATCAGCTAATTATATTTTCTTTCAGATTCCCGATCATCCCGAACTTGACAGGGAACTGCTCAGGGATGGGATTCTGATCCGGTCATGTGATAATTATCCGGGTTTGGATCACAGTTATTACAGGATCGCAGTTCGGACACATGAGGAAAATCTTTATTTTCTGGACTGTCTTAAAAAGATAATAAGATAAATCGGAATTTATGTGAGGTAAAAAATGTCTTTTGAGTTAATAAGATTAGAGGATAAGGATTTGAAACAGTTCAAAGCAGATTTGCAGGAAGCATTTCAAAAAAGCTTTGAACAAAGATTTGGAAAAACAAATGAAATTATTTTGCCCGAAAATGATATTGATTGTTCTTTGAATTCCAAAGGAGCTGTTGCTTATAAAGCAATGCTTGACGGTGAAATGGTCAGAGGAGCAGTTGTAGTAATCAATGAAATAACACAGCACAATCATCTGGATTTGCTTTATGTGAAATATGGATTGCAAGGTCGAAATATAGGAAAGAAAATATGGCTTGAAATAGAAAAAAGGCATTCAGATACAAAAGTATGGGAAACTTGTACTCCATATTTTGAAAAGAGAAATATCCATTTTTATGTGAATGTTTGTGGCTTTTATATTACAGAATTTTTCAATGAAAAGCACCCTATGCCTGATTCTCCGGAAGATTTTATCGGAGATGGAAATGAAGGAATGTTTGCTTTCAGAAAAGAAATGTAGTATATAAATTCTGATTTATCTTAAAGAAACACAAAACCGAATTGAGAGAAAAATGAAAATCATTAGGAGATACTTTATGAAAACGAAAACAAGAAAAAAAGCTTATATACCAGCATATATTTTACTGATAATCTGCATTTCATCTGCTTACTATTTTGAAAGCACCTATATTCTTAATGGAGATATACGATTTATAACAATTATGCTCTTTTACTCTCTTGGAATACTTTTAGGGATTCTTAGTCCGTTGCTTTTTGTTATAAATTGCATATCTGAAAATAGAAAGAGTTATATATGGTTATCCGTATTCACATTGATTCCGATTTACTGGCTTGTGACGCATTCTGGTATTTATTATAAAGATGTTTTCGGTAAAAAGATAGAATTTCATTCAGATGTGTTTTTAATTGATAATTTCGAAGGCTTGAATAAAAAAACACTCACAATAGAATGCAATAATAAGGTTTATGATTTTCGTCTGACAGATGCACAATATGATGAGTTAAAAAATGACCCAGTTGATAAATCAAGACCAGCAGTTGATTTTGAATTAGTAAAAATTTATCACGCTAAGTATCCCATAAAAATAAGTTTCTATGAAAACACAGGTATCATAAGTAATTTGCAGATACTCACACCATAAATGAGGATTTAATTATGTCTTTTATAAACCAATATCTAACAAATAAAGAAAAGCAAGCTTTTGCTGAAGCGAAAATAGCAGATCCTAGGTGGAATTTGCCTAAATATTGCTTAATTCCATATAAATGGACTGTTGATAGGGAAAGAAATATTGCGCTTGTCAATTGTGGTATTGCAGATAGAGAATGCTATGAGATTAAAACATTCGCATTTTTGAACACGAATCTAGAAAAAAAACAAATACTGTCATTTCAAATGTTAAATTCTTATTTAAATCAAACAGAGGAAGAAATTTTAAAAAAAAAGTATAATGTAAATCTAATTCTAAATTGGAAAGTAATAAAAATAGTTAACCCTAAAAATTTAAATATTTTCTCTTCTTATGAAGAATTTGTTAAGTTACTTTTAGAAGCTTTATCTGTATATGGTGTTAATGGCAATCCTGAACTTATTTCAAATGTCAAAGTATTCATAGAATTAGACAAATTCTGATTTATCTAGAAGAAACACAAAACCGAATTGAGAAAACATGAACAGGAGGTTGATCAAATGGCGAAATCAATTATGATCATGGGAACAATGTCCTCTGCTGGAAAAAGCTTTGTCACAGCTGGGTTATGCCGGGTCTTCCATCAAGATGGCTATAAAACCGCACCTTTTAAATCACAGAATATGGCTTTGAATTCTTATATTACAAAAAATCATCTGGAAATGGGGCGTGCTCAGGTCATGCAGGCAGAAGCCGCCGGAATTGAACCGGACATCCGCATGAATCCGATTTTATTAAAGCCATCCAGTGAAAAGGGTTCACAAGTCATTGTGAATGGAGAAATCTGGGGGATGATGTCAGCCCGTGAATATTATCAGAAAAAAAAAGAACTTGTTCCGGAAATCTTAAAAGCGTATCATTCACTTGCGTCTGAATATGATATTATTGTGCTGGAAGGTGCAGGCAGTCCGGCGGAAATCAATCTCAGGTCTGTTGATATTGTCAATATGGGAATGGCAGAATTGTCAGATTCTCCGGTGCTTCTGGTGGGTGATATTGATCGTGGCGGCGTGTTTGCATCTTTGTATGGAACTGTCATGCTTCTGAATCCAGAAGAAAAGGCTCGCATTCATGGGATGATTATTAATAAATTCCGTGGTGATCCTGAAATTCTCCGTCCAGGTCTGACGATGCTCGAAGATTTAACAGATATTCCAATATTAGGCGTTCTGCCTTATGCAAATCTGGATCTTGATGATGAAGATAGTTTATCAGAACGGTTGAAACAGCATCAAAAACAAGAAGCTTTGCTAGATATTGCTGTCATTCAGTTCCCACGGATTTCTAATTTTACAGATCTGGAAGCATTGGAGCGCATACCGGGGGTATCTGTCCGATATGTGACAAAGCTGTATGAACTGGATCAGCCTGATCTGATTATATTGCCCGGAACTAAAAATACAATTTCTGATCTGGATTGGATGCGGCAGAATGGTTTAGAATCCGGCATTCTGAAAGCGCATGATAAGGGCTGTCAGCTGTTCGGGATCTGCGGAGGGTTTCAAATGCTGGGGAATCAGATTACAGATCCTGAAGAAGGCAGACTACGGGGCATGGGTCTGCTGAATACAGAAACAATTTTTCATCCTGTCAAGCATCGTTCTCGCGCACATGGAAAAATCTGTCATTTGGAAGGCAGATTTGCCAATTTATCCGGCACAGAGATCAGCGGCTATGAAATTCATATGGGAGAAACAACGGGAAATGCTTTGCCGCTGATTGCATTGGATCATGATCAAACAGATGGTTTTTGTAATCCAGATCAAACCGTATGCGGAACATATCTGCATGGAATTTTTGACAATGTCGAATTTACTCAGAAATTTCTCACAGTTTTGGCCGAACAAAAACATGTGACAGCTGATTTTCAGATTTCTGATTCTGAAATTTATAAAAATAGGCAATATGATCAGCTGGCAGATCTGCTCCGTTCTCATCTGGATATGCAGAAAATCTATGAAATTATAAATCTATCATGAAAAAATTAAGAGAAGGTTATACAACGGGATCTTGTGCGGCGGCGGCAAGTCTTGGCTCTGTCATATGGCAGATCACTGGCACTATGCCGGATCAAGTTTGTTTAGAAACGCCCTCCGGAGTGATCCTGCATCTAGAAATTCAGAACTGTGGCCAGTATATGTGCGGCGTGGTCAAAGATGCCGGAGATGATCCAGATTGTACAGATGGTTGTCTTGTGATCTCACATGTGCAGATTTTTCCGCATGATGGTGATATTATATTTCATGCAGGCGAAGGCATTGGCATTATCACAAAAAAAGGATTAAAGCTCCCTGTTGGTGAGCCTGCTGTGAATCCTGTTCCCAGACAGATGATCATAAAAGCAATTCGCTCTGTAATCGGCACAAAGGCCGCCATTGTGACAATTTCTATTCCGAATGGGAAAAAGCTGGCAGAACATACATTTAATTCACGACTTGGCATTGAAGGTGGTTTATCAATATTAGGCACAACCGGCATTATTCGACCCATGAGCGAGGAAGCTGTGAAAGATTCACTCCGGCTAGAATTATCCATGCATCGGGAAGAATCTGGGGAATCCTGCGCATTTGTAACAGGATACGCCGGTGAAAATTATCTGAAACAGCATTATCCGGATCATGGAGCGATTATGCTATGCAGCAATTATCTAGGTTTTCTTCTGGATTGTGCGGAAGAATTAGAATTTAAAGAAATCTTGCTGACAGGTAGACCTGGAAAATTATGCAAACCAGCGGCTGATATCATGTATCTGCACAGTCATACCGCTGGCGGACAGCGTGAAATTATTTGCACACATGCGGCACTTGCGGGGGCGGATACTGCCTTGATTCATAAATTATATCAATGCCGGACGACCATACATATGGAGGAAATTCTGACAGCTTCCGGATTTCAGCATATATGGCAGTCTATTGCAGAGGCAGGTATCCGGAACTGTGAACTCCGGACACATAGCAAAATCCAGATTGGTATGATCCTGATTGATGAACAAAATCAGCTGCTTGCGAAAACAGAACAGACAGAACAGATTCTGAAAGTATGGTGTCATTCATGAAACAACTTATCATAATCGGTGGTGGAGGCGGTACAAAAGATTATCTGCTTCCGGCAGCCAAAAAAGCAATTGCAACAGCAGACTGTGTAATTGCATCAGATAGAATTTTGCATACATTACAGATTCCAGACGGTGAATCTATGGGAAAGCTATCCAGATTTCTGGATTTGCTTCCTTCACGGCTGGAAAAACAAAGCATTGCTTTGATTGTATCGGGAGATCCGTTATTATATAGTCTATACCGGACAATAAAAAATAAATATCCAGATCTGAAACCGGAGATCATACCAGGGGTAAGCTCGCTTCAGATACTGGGTTCAGCATTTGGCCTGACTATGGAACAGGCTGCAATTCTGAGCCTGCACGGCCGGGAATGTTCTGCCGGAAAAATTGCCTATGCCGTTTCTTCGCATCCAATCACTTTCTTTTTCTGTTCCGAACAGCAGGGTGTGAAAGAAATTGCACATGCATTGATAGCATATCAGCTCACAGAAACAGAATTATATTTTGGATCAGATCTGACAGCATCCGCACAAATCCTGAAACATGGAAAGCCGGAACAATTTCTTGAAATCAAAAATCCGGCATTATGTGTAGCGGCTGTTAAAAATCCTGATCCGAAGCCTGTCAGCTGTCCGGCATTGCTTCCGGATAGCGCATTTCTCCGTAATGCATCCCCCATGACTAGAGAAGAAATCAGAGCCGTGATTCTAAGCAAATTAAAATTAACACCTGATGCTGTTATCTGGGATATTGGTGCTGGTACTGGGAGCATTTCTGTCGAATGTGCTAGAATGTGTCCATTCGGACATGTATATGCTGTAGAATATAAAGCCGCTGCTCTGGAGATTCTACAGAAAAATAAAAATTATTTCTCTCTTGAAAATCTACATATCTGTGCTGGAATGGCATCAGAACAGATTTGTGCTTTACCTGATCCGGAATGCATTTTCATCGGCGGAAGCGGAGGGGAATTTCCGGAATTATTCCGGCAGATTATGCAAATATCAAAAAAAATCCGCCTTGTGATTTCAGCTGTCACATTGGAAACACAAGCTGAATTATGGCCAATTCTACATAATTTGCCTGAATGTGATATTATGCAGATTTCTGTCAGCCATGCGAAAAGTATAAAAAATTATCATATTTTGCAGGAACAGCATCCTATTATGATTTATTCCTGCATGACGAGGTGAATCATGTATCCGTTTTATGTCATTGGGATCGGCATGGGGGAACTGACATGTCGAGCAAAGAAAATTTTGGAACAGGCTGATGTAATTATCACACCAGTCAGCCAGAAAAATACAGGTTCAAGAGCTTTTGACATGATTCAGGCAGATATATCCCATGCTGAAATATTAGAACTTCTGTTTCCTATGAAAGCAGATCTGCATGAAACAGAATATTTATTTTCTGGTGTGCTGACACCAGTTATAGAGCGTTTGCATCAGGGAAAAATCGTTGCCATGATCACAATCGGGGATGTATCTGTTTACAGTACAGCGGCATATGTCCGTCGGGCAGTTGCGGAAATGGGTTATCAGACAGAAGTGATTCCGGGGATTCCTTCTTTTATAGATGGGGCGGCTAAAGCACAGATCAGTCTTTGTGAAAAACAGGAATCTTTGCTGATGATTCCAGCGGTAACTTCTCCAGATATCATTATCAATGCGCTGAATGTAGCAGATAATATTATGATCATGAAAGCCGGAAAAGCTCTGCACTGGCTGATTCCCATGCTGAAAGAACAGCATCTCACAGAAAAAACAATCATGTTCTATAATCTGGGCATGACAGATGAATATATTGGCTCTCCTGTAGAAAAGCAATCTTATTTTATTACATTACTAATCAGGAAAAGAGGATTATTATGATTTATTTCATTGGTGCAGGCGCAGGCGATCCGGAATTATTAACAATCAAAGGCAAAAAAAAGATTGATCAAGCAGATGTGATTATTTATACAGGTTCACTTGTCAATCCGGAAGTATTGCAGGATGCAAAACTGGGCTGTCAGATTTATGACAGCGCAGGGATGACATTGGAAGAAGTCATTTCTGTTATGAAAAAAGCCGAACAGCAGGGAAAAATGACTGTTCGGATACATACAGGAGATCCTTCTGTTTATGGTGCAATCCGGGAACAGATGGATGCTCTGGATCAGCTTGGCATTACGCATGAAGTGATTCCGGGAGTCAGTTCTTTTCTGGCCGCCGCCGCCGCCATGCAGGTAGAATATACTCTGCCAGATGTATCACAAACGATCATATTAACCAGATTGGAAGGCCGAACGCCTGTTCCGGAACTTGAAAAAATAGAAGCATTAGCAAAACATCAGGCAACTATGATTATTTTCCTATCCGTTGGGCGCATAACGGAACTCTGTGAGCGGCTCTGCATGGGCTATCCGAAAAATACTCCTGCTGCTGTCGTATATAAAGCAAGCTGGCCGGAACAGAAGATCATCCGGGGCACACTGGATAATATTGCAGAAAAAACCAAACAGGCTGGCATTGATAGAACAGCTTTGATCATGATCGGCAGATTTTTGGGCGATGATTATGCACTCTCAAAGCTTTATGATAAACATTTTACACATGGATACAGACAAGGAGCAGCTGAATGAAAATTGCATATTTCTGGCTGACTTCTCAGGGCAGACAGATCACAGAAAAAATCTGTTCTGCACTGGGCGGACAGATCGAATCAAAAGAAAATTTCAGGCAAACGATCAGACAGGATTTTCATAAATATGATGCATTTGTTTTCGTTATGGCCACAGGGATCGTTATCCGGACAATTGCAGATTTATTAGAATCCAAAGCGAATGATCCAGCTGTGATTGTGATTGATCAAAAAGGAAAATTTGTGATCAGCCTTCTTTCTGGTCATCTTGGCGGAGCAAATGCGCTTGCTGTACAGATCGCTGAAATTCTGGATGCCGTTCCCGTGATTACAACCGCTACAGATACGGAAAATTTGATTGCATTTGATCTTTTTGCAAAAGCCAATGATCTATATATTGAAAATTTGTCTGCATTGAAATCTGTCAGCAGTGCCATGCTGGAGGGACAGAAAATTAGTGTGTATTCTGATTTCCGGATACAGCATTATGATCCTATTTTCCTGACAGATACACTCCCGGCTCAAGTTGTAATTTCTGATAAAATCCTGTCAGCATCTGATGCATTGCTGTTAAGACCTAAAAGTCTTATTATTGGGATCGGATGTAAAAAGCAGACTCCTCCGGAACATCTGGAAAATTGTTTTTTAAAACTGATGCAGGAATTGCATCTAAGTGTGCATTCTGTCATATCAGTGGCTACAATCGGACTGAAACAGAAAGAATCTGCTATTTTACAGCTTTGTGATAAATATGGCTTTTCTTTGCAAATTATTCCTGATGATGCTATTCGAAATTGTAACAAGATATTTGAAAATTCAGAATTTGTCCAGCAAGTGACAGGGCTTCCTTCTGTTGCAGAAGCATGTAGTTATCTGGCATCCGAATGCGGAGAAGCATTGACAGGAAAAGTAAAATTTCCGGGCGTGACGCTGGCTGTATGCCGGAAAAAATTGCCGGAATTAATATTCAGAAAGGATTTGTTATGAAAATATTTGTCATTGGATTTGGCTCAGGAGATCAGAAATTTATGACACAGCAAGCAATTTCTGCTTTGCATCAGGCGGATTTGATTATTGGCTATACTACATATATCAATTTGCTGAAAGAACAGTTTCCGGATCTATGTTATCATGCTTCCCCTATGCGAAGTGAAACAGATCGCTGTCGAATGGCTGTACAGGAGGCCATGAATGGAAAATGCATTGCACTGGTATCCAGTGGCGACAGCGGTATTTATGGCATGGCCGGAATTTTGCTCGAAATTGCTGATCAGATGCAAGTAAATCCTGAAATTGAAATCATTCCGGGGATTACCGCCGCAAGTCTGGCCGCTTCTGTGCTGGGTGCGCCATTGATGCATGATTTTGCTGTCATCAGTCTAAGTGATCTCATGACACCACTTGATTTGATTTATCATCGTGTTTCTTGTGCCGCACAGGCGGATTTTGTAATCTGCCTGTATAATCCTAGATCACACACAAGAACCGCCTATCTTGCAAAAGCGGCTGAATTAATCATGAAATATCAGTCAGCTGAAACACCAGTGGGAATTGTACGCAATGCAGGGCGAGCAGATCAGAAAGCATGGTTTTCCACATTGGGAAAATTAGCCGCTGAACCTGTAGATATGTTTTGTATTGTCCTGATTGGTAATTCTCAAAGCTATATCAAACATCAGCGCATGATCACGCCAAGGGGGTATATGCTTTGAAAATTGCCGTTATTGCCGGAACAAGTGATGCTGTTAGTCTGATTCATCAACTGCCGGATTATGATATTACAGCATTCACGGCGACAGAATACGGCAAAGAAATTCTGAAAAATAGTTCCTGCCGGATATGCGTGGGAAGACTTGACAAACAAGCCTTTTTGAATGTCTTATCTGATTTTGATGCTGTAGCAGATGCTTCTCATCCGTTTGCACAGCAGGTTTCTGCAAATGTCAAAGAAACATGCAGATTCTTATCTTTGCCATATTTCCGGCTGATCCGCCCGGAAATGCAGTATGATTATAAAAAAATATATCTTGTTTCCGGCAAAGAAGAAGCCGCCCGGATTCTGTCAGATCTAAGCGGAAATATTCTTTTGACAACTGGTGTCATGACACTGCATTTCTATGAACAGCATGTGAAAAATTTCGATTCTAGAGGCTTTGTCAGGATTCTGGATACAGAAGATTCACGCAGAATGGCAGAAAAGGCCGTATCTCATGTAATCTTTGCAATCCCCCCATTTTCTGAACAGGATACATTAGATTTAATTCAGAAATATCAAATAGCTGTGCTCGTTACAAAAGATAGCGGTCAAAGAGGTGGTCTGCCTGAAAAAATAAATGCCGCCCGAATTGCCGGCATTCCTGTCCTGATGCTGAAACGACCAGATGAAACAGGTATGAGCATACCAGAAATAATTAGTAATTTAAAAAAATTGGAGGAAAATATATGCTAGAAACTTATCTATCCGGAATTGAGCCGCCGGATGCTTGTGCTATGAAAAAAGCACAGGAACATTGGGATAATATTGCCAAACCGCTCCGCAGTCTGGGACAGCTGGAAGAAATGCTTGTCAAACTTGCCGGAATTATCAGATCAGAACAGTTCCCGCCTATGAAAAAAGCTGTACTTGTATTCTGTGCAGATAATGGCATTGTCAAAGAACAGGTCACACAGACCGGATCAGAAGTAACTGCCACTATGGCACAAAATTTTGCAAAAGGATCAGCTTCTGTCAATGCACTTGCTAAAATCGCTCATGCAGATGTCTTTCCGATTGATATCGGCATTGCAGAAACAATCCGCTGTCCCGGCCTTTCTGTCAGAAAAGTCGCAAGTGGAACAAAAAATTTTTCACAAGAACCTGCCATGACCAGAGATGAATGCAAAAAAGCTATCCTCACCGGTATAGATCTGATTCGTGAAAAAAAACAAGAAGGCTATAACTGTATCATTACGGGGGAAATGGGAATTGGTAATACAACTACATCCAGTGCAGTGCTCTCTGTTCTGGAGCATCTCCCTCCTGAAACTGTAACCGGACGAGGAGCAGGCCTGACAGAAAAAGGCATTCAGCATAAAATTTCTGTTATCCGGGATGCAATTGCCTTGCATCATCCTGATCCAGATGATATTATTGGTGTTCTTTCTGCCTTAGGTGGATTTGATCTCTGCGGCATAACTGGTGCATTCCTTGGCGGTGCATTTTATCATGTGCCCGTGCTGATTGATGGATTTATTTCCGCTGTTGCCGCACTTTGTGCTGTCCGCCTTGCACCATTATGTAAATATTATATCTATGCAACACATTGTTCTGCTGAACCTGCCGGAAAATGTGTACTGGATGCCATTGGTTTACATGCCTGTCTGCATTGTGATATGTGTCTTGGTGAAGGAACTGGCGCAGTAATCGGCTCACAGCTGTTTGATTTTGCACTTGCCGTTTATCAGGGATCAGCGGATTTTCAGACAGCCGCTGTCAGCAAATATCAGTTATTGAAATGAGGAATAGTATGAGTTTTGAACTTCTCAAACCCAAAGAAATCGAAGCACGAAGTTTTGCTATCATTGAAGAACAGATTGCAAATATTTCCATGCCGGAACAACAAAAACAGATTTTAAAACGTGTGATCCATACAACAGCTGATTTTGATTATATCCAGAATCTGCAATTTTCAGATCATGCCATTGAAAAAGCGTTGCAGGCTCTCCGAAATGGTGCGGATATTGTTACAGATACAAATATGGCTGCCGCTGGAATTCATAAAAATATCCTGCATCAGATGGGCGGACAGGTGCATTGTTTTATGGCTGATGCTGATGTTGCCGCAGAAGCAAAAGCCCGTAATATCACCAGAGCAATGATCTGCATGGAAAAAGCCTGTACCCTCCAGAAAAATCTGATTTTTGCAATAGGTAATGCACCAACTGCTCTATATGCATTGCATCAGTTAATACAAGCCGGAAATGTGCATCCTGTGCTGATTATCGCTGTACCTGTCGGATTTGTAAACGTCATAGAAGCAAAAAAATTGATCATGCAGGGGAAAACGCCCTACATCATCGCCCAAGGCAATAAAGGAGGGAGCAATGTTGCAGCAGCAATCTGCAATGCATTATTATATCAATTATGAAAAATCCCCCGTTTTCTGAGACGGGGGAAATTTTCTATCCTGATTATTTTTCATCAGATTCCAGGAATTTGTAAGTAACTGCTGCTAATGCCGCACCTGCAAAAGGGCCTATGGTAAATACCCATAATTGCACAATTGGTGCTGTATTGCCACTGATTGCGGCCACAACAGCAGGGCCTAAGCTTCTGGCCGGATTGACAGATGTTCCTGTCAGACCAATGCCCAGAATATGCACAAGCACCAGCGTGAAGCCAATCACAACACCGCCAAATGAACCATGATTTGCTTTTTTTGATGTTACACCCAGAATTGTCAGCACAAAAATGAATGTCAGCAGAATTTCCACCAGCAGGCCAGCAACAGGATTTCCATTTACACCTGCCAGACCATTAGAGCCAAAACCGCCGGTCATATCTGTCACGCCGCCAAACCCGAAAATAATCATCAGCAGAATAGAACCAAGCAGAGAACCGATGCACTGCGAAACAACATAGCCGCCGAATTCTGCTCCTGTCATGCCGCCGCTCATCAATACGCCGAGCGATACTGCTGGATTGATATGACAGCCGGAGATATTGCCGACACAATACGCCATACCGACAATTGTCAATCCGAAAGCCAATGCTGTCAGGAGATAGCCTGAACCGCTGGCCGCATCACAGCCTACAAGCATAGCTGTACCACATCCGATTAAAACTAAAGTCATAGTGCCAATCACTTCAGCAACATATTTTCTGATATTTTTCATGCTTTTCCCTCCTTTCCGAAAATTTGTTTATATTTATTATAGCATATTTTGAAAGATTTGTAAATAGTTTTTTGGAGTTATTTTAATATATCAATATGCAAAATATTCCTGCATGAGCGATTTTTTGAGTGTTTCCGCCTTTTCCAGTACCTGCTTGACTGCCAATTTTGATTTATCAACTGACTGGACAAACTCGACGAATTGCGTTTGCAATTCAAGAGAGGGGACAATAATATCAGTATCACCTATTACATTAAGGTGTAAATGCTTTATTGTGACACCTTTTGTCCCTATTTTAAACTGCCTTTGTACCTCTTCTGTTTTTAATTGCTCGCATAAAAATTCAGGCAGTAGCTTAGTTTTATCATACTTTATAACTGCCAAACTTTCAAACAATCCTAACTGTTCATTTGTTTTCAAAATTACAGGACTCCCCAAAGAACCACTTTTTGAAAGTAATATGTCATAGATTTCAGTTTGACACCTTTTTTGTATTTCATTATATTCATCTTCTGAAATATACTTAACATCTGAAAGATTCAATTCATTATTAACTATATTTTTAGCAGAAATAAATATAATCCCTTCTGATAAATAGTTAGGTGTTTTATGTGTTCCGTCAGTAATTTTAGAACAAACCGTTTTCAATTTAACTGGTTCATATTTGCCAATTCTAAACAATTCAATAAACCGTGATTTGACAAGCAGATCCAGCTTTTTGAGAATAGCATAGCAAAGATGAATGCTATCATCTATTTTGTCAAAATAATCTGATAATGCATTCTGCTTTTCCATTTTAGGAACAGAAATCATTATTTTTTGCAGTCCACTATTGGTGATTGCTTTTTGAGTACTTCCTGAACAATATTTGTCTTTCTGTGAAAGAAAATAATCACTTGTAATCAAATGATAAAGACAGCGTTTCATGATAATGCTCTCTTTCGCTCTTACAGCACAAAATCCTGTTGAATAGATATATTCCGCTGATTCCTGATTTAAGAGCAGTGTTTTTCGTGTCCCCTGCATTTTGGCAAATACAATATCTCCCTGCAAACAAGCCAAATTAGCCCTTGATGGCTTATTTGCATAAGTGACATTTTCCACTTGCGAAAAATCTATATGATCATCCTCTAATGCACCTGTACTAATATATTTCTTAGTACCCTCGAATGCAGGAACAGCAGAACCAACAATATCCACACAATCCGTAAATGATAGATTCATTGATCCGTCTCCTTTTATTTTAATAGAGCTTTTTTCATGAGAATCAAATCATAAATATTAATTTTCTGATTCTGATCACAATCCCCGGCTTTCCAGTCAGCTAATGTTGTACCATCATTCAGAAGCCATTTTTGCATTGTGATAATATCCAGCAAATTGAATGCGCCATCTGCATTGACATCCATCTGAATAGATTCCGGCGCAGGATAGCCATAAAATGCAAGTTCATTCAGATCTCCGCCGCCCTTGATAATTTTTAATTTGTCAGTGGGTGCGCTGTCCGCAGTCAGGGAAATGCTTCTTGACATATAGCCGCCCATATCTGTGGACCATAATAACAAATCTGTATTAGCATCATAGATTTCAAGACTGCCTGTTCCATAAGTATCATAAACGCCGAAGCCGGTCAAAATATAGGATTGATCCAGCTGAACATAACATGTCTGCCCTGAGACAGTGACATTTGTTTCAGGAAGATTCAGCCCAGCGGTATCACTGTAAATATATTCCGGCATGGTATCCTGTTCATCAAACATTCTGGAAAACTGATTCATATTATCAGAAATGATGGTTTCAGGAGTGATGCGCTTGCCTTTGCCGTTGATGATCTGCTTTTTGGATGCGGATGCTGTTACAAATACAGGGGTTTCTGTAATTGCAATCGTTACAGATCCGTCTGAGATAGGGAGTTCTGAAACAACACCTTCTGCATAAATTCCGGGCTCTGTGAGGTAAGCATAATTAGCATTCATCTTTAATTTATAATCAGGAATAACTTTATCTTCTGAAGTAGGTGACCAGAGGCAATATATTTTTTCTCCTGTCGTTCTGTCTGTGAATTCATAATTGCAGATGCCATTTTCTGACAGATCAGCTGTAAAATCCGCATTTTCGAGAACAGTTGTCATACAGGCGACATAATACCAAGCAAGTTTTTTACTCCATTCTCCTTTTCCGGTAGTGAGGCCGGAATTATAATAAACGCCTTCGCCTTCATCACGGAGCTGAAATTTTGTCATTCTGTCAATATCGGCTGAAATCGCTGTCAGATAAGTTCTTGCTGTGCGTTGGGCATAGCGTTTCTGATATAATGCATTATCATGATTATCAAGTCCGTCTGTTTCGCAGTCGCTCATTGGGATTTCAAATTCTGAAATCCAGAGTTCTGTACCTGGGGCATTTTCTTTTATCCAGTTTTGTATTTTTTGGATATTAGATTTAAGAGAAGATTCTTCTGGATTGGCTGTATCTGCGCCCATATGGATATTGATGACATCAACAGCAAATTTTCCGTCTGTTCTGTGATAATCAAACCAAAGTTTCATTTCAGATAAATAATCCAGTACAGATGCAGTATTCAGCAGACCGCCCATAGCTAATTTAAAATTAGGATCTGCGGCTTTGACACCTGCATTAGAAATAGTTCCTTCATGGCCGTCATAATCTGCGGAGCACATGGCAGCGAGTTCCTGCGGAGAAAAATAATTTGCTTTACCGCTCCATGTTTTATTTGGTTCATTGGAATTTTCGAGTGTATCCAGAAGCCCCAAACCTGTCTTGATTTCAGAATGATCTGACACATTGAGAGTATTGGCATCAATATTCTGATTACTTCCATAACGGGCGGCTACCTGATATAATGCTTGAGCATGAAGTGCATAGCTTGCGGGATCAAGCGTATCTGCACCCTGAGGGACTGCAATTTCAGGCTTATCTGCGCCGGAGATATAGCTACTTCCGCCCTGAAAACAAGGGATGATGCTGATATTCTGGTTTTTCATGGCCTGATAATAAGCATCCATATCGCCCCATGTTCCCTGAGTGAATTTCACTTTTCCGGCATCATCATAAAGCCAGTTGAAATTATGATATTCACGGACATTACCGCCGGCAAAAATGGCTGTCATAGGGTCATCAATAAAAGCATTGAATCCGATTTTCTGGCCAGCAGTAAGATTTGATTTCTGACTTCCGGAAGGCTTGGCGGCATTTCTGGCTTTTTGTTCTTCTGTGAGATCTGAAATCTGATAGCCATATAATGCTAATTCGCTGATGCCGCTATCACCACAAGCCGTGACAAATCGCAAATATCTAGTTTCAACAGGTGTTTCAAATATAATACTGCGCCATGTCTGATAAGCATCTGTTTCAAAGCTTGTAACATCTTGCCAATGATAAGGTTCACCGCTTTGAATAGTCCATGTTTGTACGCCATTGGTATCCAGAAAACAGATTCCTGTGATTTTATAATTTGCATTGAGATCTATATAAAATGCATCATCTCCAAATTCTGCCTGCCAATTTGGTTTCCAGTTATTTCTATCTGTTGCATTCCAGAGATCTGCATTCACATTAGTCTGTTCAGGACTGGCAGGGACTTTATCTTGATCATTGAATAAAATACTTGCATCGTTCAGATAATCCGCCCCCAGATAAACCAGATTTTCATCCCGGATCATAAACTTTGTTGCATCTAATAAAGCAGATTCTTCTGCAAAAACAGGAACAGGCATTGCACTCGTCAGCAATGTAACAGCAGATAATGCTGAAATTAATTTTTGTATTTTCATGAAAATTCCCCCATGATTTTTTATTTATTATAGCATATCTGATCCCGGAAATCAATGGATTTTTTGTGAATTATGTAAAAAATCAATTGATTTTTATTTTTTCCCAAAAAAATTAAATTTTTAAGATTTTTTTAAGAAAAGTTAGATATAATAT
>DJXD01000093.1 GCA_002449585.1 Ruminococcus sp. UBA7013 | reverse complement strand
CGGCAGATATTGCCGTGGCAGACAAATAGTATTGTTATCAATTTTTTCTCCTCATTTATGAGCATTTTTCTCTTCCAAAATCCCAGTGTTTAAGCCATTTTCGGCTCTTCAAACACCTCATCGCGTTTTTTCGCAATGCTGCACTTGCGTAGAAACGGTTCGGGTTTTTGTGTTATAAAGTGTGTTATGACACACCTCCGTAACACACAGCCCCTTTTCACTCCTCATCGTCGTCCGGTTTCTCATCCCAATCGACCTCGCCCTCATCGATATCATCATCCATATCCGGCGCGATCACATCCGGCGTGCGCTTATATCCGCAGAAATCATACGCTCCTGAGTTCATTACCCTGAAGAAGTGCTGCTTCATGTCTTCCTCGGAATTTTCAGCATGGATGTCAGGGAGGACTATAAGCAGATCTGCCGTATTGCAATTTGTAAAGCAGTAAAATATTATAATGCTGATTCCACCGCCAAGTTCTTAACTTATGCCGGAAGGATCATGCACCATGATATGGAAAGACTGTTATATAACAGGCACGCTTGTTGAGGAAGATGGTATTCTTGCAGAAGAATGTGATGAAGAATACGGCGACGATTATGATAATGATTTTGAAAACAAAAAGGCAGTTAACCTTGAAAACGTCCTTCCTTCATTGCTGTGTAAGTATCCCCAAATGATAAAAGCGGATACGGAAAACCAATACAGTGAAGATGATTTTATGAGCATGGATCCCTTTGTGTTTTTCTACACGCCGACTGATGCACCTGAACTGGAAAAAACAGAAAACAAAACCGAACATAATAAGAAAAAATATAAGAGCGTATACTTCGGGGAGAAGAATACAAATGATTCCTGGGAATATCCGGTTTACCATAAAGCTTTGCATGACCTTCAGATAAAAGCAATGCTTGAGGCACTGTATGACAAGGATTTTGATGAGGCCCAGCGGGAATATCTTATCTACCGTTATGGACTGGAAAACCAGGATCCGCAGAAGCTTAAGGAGATGGCGGAGCATTTTAATCTCACATTGGCAAATGCGAAGAAGATTGAAAAAGCTGATCTGGATGCGTTGAGAAAGAAGCTGCAAAGTAAGAAGCTTTTTGGACATTAGTTTTTAGCGCCTTTCTGTTTCTTGAATTCAGAAGAAGGAAGCTTTCCAAATGCTTTGTAAACAACAGGCATCTTCCGTCTCAGGCTTTATACAATTCATATGACAGAATGATATATTGCCGTTCTGCTGGAGAATCATAATCAACCGTTACCACCTGATCAATCTTTTTCATTCTATACACCAGTGTGTTGCGGTGAATATACAGGGCTTTTGCGGCTGCGGCCAGATTTCGTTCATAAATCAGATAGATGTACAGTGTTTCCCCCAGATCAGAGCCATGTTGTTTGTCGTAGGCCAGCAGTTTCTGCATGACCGGATGACAGAATGTGCGTATCGATTCTTTCTGGGAAAAAATATGCGATAAATGACGCAGATAATAGGTGTCATAGCAAAATAACTGTGGGGAATTGTCCTCTGAGGCCCCCAGTTCTATGGCACGTAATGCCTGTTTATAGTATTCTTTCAGCTGCGAAATATCAGTGAATGAATTACTGAGCCCGGCATAGAGACCATGCTCTGAGCATATATTTTGCAATTCCTTTATTTCATTCGGCTGGATAGGAACAGCATTTTCTTTATTTATTACCGCGATGATTTCTCCGTTGTACAACAGGGTTTTGGCTTTCGGAAACAGATTTTCGATGTCACTCCTTATATGTACAGTGCTTAATGTAGATGAACTTCTAGCCGTTTCAATTGTTAAGCAATAAAGCGGCATTGACAGATCTTTATTGATATAGTCATAGGAGCGGCTCCCTGATAATGAGGAAATTACTTTGCCATCTAACAGATCCCTGAGAAAATATTCAAAGTGATAGCCTTTGTTGTTGCGGATGAACTCATCTTTCTTCATTTGCTGGTCTACGGCTTTTTGCAATATTTTTAAAAAATCCTTTTCATGGCCGGAAAACGGGCGATTCAAAGCGGTGAGAACAATATGTCCGCAATTGTGTGCGGGATTGATCGAACAGATCAATTGATCACAGCCGACTTCCGGCTGATGGATAAGCAAAGGAGAATCACTGGTCATCATTCGTTTGTGGATATGATTCAGATGATTGACCATTTCGAATTCATTATCCGTGAACCCGTTATTATCAATAATGGTTTTTGCCATCGGAAAGGATTCCATTTGTTCAAAATTAGCAGCGATCAGTTTATAGCCCGCGTCAAAAATGGTGATGGGGTTTAGGAATACCGGATACATTTTATTCACCATTGCCTGCAGGCCGCTTTCTGAGGAAAGAATATCCAGAAGCGTATCTGACAGCAGGGCTTTTCCGCAGTTCAGTTCAAAAAAACGGATCAGCTTCTGCTCAGCGTCCTGCAAATCACAGCCACGCACGATCAGACAAGAGGCCTTTCTATACCGGGACGCGCAGTCTGCAGAGTCCTTTTTTTGCGGTAAACAAAGCAGGAAATGAGCGGGACATTCGGTTTGGCGCGGCAAATATTCCGGATGGTCTGTCAGATAAAGGGTGTTAGGTGAAAACTCTGTTTGCGAAGGATATAAATGGGCAAACCCGCACAGACAAAAGCCGGAGTC
>DJXD01000081.1 GCA_002449585.1 Ruminococcus sp. UBA7013 | reverse complement strand
TTTTGACATTTTGTCAAGAGGGGGAGGAATTGCTAACTTTTGTTGAAGCCACAAGCGGTGAAAGACCAATTCCGTTCATTTAGGAAATAAAAGCTATCAAGGAATCTCTGATTCTGGAATATGCCGACCCAGAAAAGAATTTTGAATTTTTGTTTGATTTGCAATGTACCAATTTCTTTGTACCTGCATTGAGTATTGAACCATTAGCGGAAAATGCCATCAAACATGGCATTGATCGTTATTCCAAAGAATCGAAAATTATTCTGTCTTCCTATGAAGGCAAAGAAGAATATTATATCGAAATCAAAGACAATGGCGCAGGATTTGACATGAATGATGAAACGCTTGGCAAGGGCGGTATTGGTCTGCATAATGCCATTTCTCGCCTGAAACTCATGTGTGATCGGTATATGACCATTGAACGTATAAACGGCTGGACAGTTGTCAAAATCATGATACCAAAAAAATATGGGAGGAATTACGATGCAAACAATTATAATTGATGATGAAACATTTGCAGTCAATGCGTTACTGCGGATACTCAAAAAGGTTGACCCTGAGGGAATTCATATCGGCATGAGAAAAGTAGATGATTTTCTTGCCTATATTCAAAATCATCCTGTTGATATTGCATTTGTAGACGTGGATTTGTACGAAACAAATGGAATTGAATTGACAAGACAGCTTGCGGAAATTGCCCCAAAACTGAACGTTATTATTTATACGGGACATCCGCAATATAAATATGAAGCAATGGATTTATATGTAAGCGGCTATCTTGTCAAGCCCGTGAATCAAGAAGAGCTTTGCACGGCTCTTGCCCATCTGCGATATCCGGTAAAAACTCTGCGTGTGCAGTGTTTCGGGAATTTTGGCGTATTTTATGGGGATGAACCTGTTTTGTTTCAGAAACCCAAACTATTGGAGCTTTTTGCTTATCTGGTATTTCAACGAGGTGTAGCGGTCAGCATCCTTTGGGGATTGTGTACCGTTGGGGGAGAGTATTGCTGATTAGAAGAGATTATCTATCAAAAATAATAAAAGTGCTAAAGAAACAATAAGGACTTCAAATCTAAAATATGGATAATCAACATTTGTAAAAAAATGAAGTGATGGAGTGATGAAAGTGCTATGCTATAGAACAGCGAATGGATGCGCTTATTGTGGGGACTCCTTGAAGTTAGTACCTGAAATATTAGAAGACAACAGTGTTGACCTACTTTTCAGTTCTCCGCCTTATCCATTGATAATTCAGAAGGAGTACGGAAATGCCAGCCAACAACATTATGTAGAGTGGTTTCTTCAGTATATAGAGGTCATATTGCCAAAGCTTAAAAAGACTGGTTCTTTAGTTATTGATTTTGGGAATACATGGGTTAAGGGGATGCCAGCATTCAACATTTATCAGTTCCGTGTGTTATTGAAGCTTGTGGATGAGTATGGGCTTTATTTAGCGTGTCCCATGTACTGGTATAACCCCTCTAGAATGCCCCTCCCAGCCGCCTACACAGCCAAGTACAAGATACGCCCCAAAGATAACATTGATAACGTTTGGTGGCTCACGAAAGACCCTGACAGGTGCAAGGCGGATTGTACGCAAGTACTTGTGCCATACTCGAAGTCCATGCGGAAGTATTTCCGCAAGCACAGGAGGGACAAAGAGCCATCATGGAAACGCTATGAGGGGGCTTTACCGTCCAATCTGCTGGAGATACCGAATACAAATAACCGGACGAAGTACCACCTTGCTTGCAGGAAAATACAGGTCAAGGGACAGCCCTCTATTATGCCGGAGAAACTGCCGGAGTTCTTCATCAAGATGCTTACAGAAGAGCAGGACTTAGTGGTTGATATATTTGCAGGGTCAAACACAACAGGCTCTATAGCAGACCATCTGAACCGTAAATTCATCACATTTGAGCAGAGACGTGATTATGTGGCAATGTCTGCGTTTCGGTTCTTGAACGACCTTGAAAACGCTAGGACGGTTTATGACATTATCACATCAAGAGATGATGAATTGCCACTTAATTTGACACAATACTAACCAGCGGATTGGAGCTGATTTTGATGGAAGAATTTGACGACCTTGATGATTCTCAAAAAGCAAGAGTCATACAAGCTATCATACAACATGAAAAAATTTATCTGATAAAGCCCACATCCAAAAATATGCTTCAATTGATAAATTATATCGTCCGGCAAATTAGCAGTCAATATAACATTCATTTTGATGAAAGAGTTTATGTCCTAAAGAAACCTGCGGAAAAGTATAACAAAAAATCATATGAAGTGATAGAAATGATTATTAAACTGCGTGCATACGGACTTACGAATTTTGACATTGCAAGAATCACAAATACTTCACGTCCTACAGTTGGTAAAATCTGTAGAGAACACAAGGCGAAAATTGAAGAAATCAAAGGGTATTCAGATTATGCAGAAAAAAGGCAACGCTTTGACAGTTATAAAAAAGCTCTTTTATACTCATCTGAAGAAGGATTGCTTTTAGAATTTATTGAATGAAAAAATAATATAATATATGACTTTGACTGAATGGTCGAAGTCATATTTTTTTTGCCAATCTTTTTATAATAAAAATATATATTATAATTTGATTGAGTATAGTTTTGACAAGTTTGACCGTTTATATCTTGATGCAACAAAGCAGATTTCCCTGTAATCATTTCTAAAAGTTAGAATGCAGTATTTTTGTAGTGGAACATAGTTTTGACAAGTTTGACACATAACCATTTTAAGACAACATAATGTAAGGTTAATGGAACATGGTCTTGAAACACCAAGCATTGTCATTTTTCTTGCTACATAAGCAGTTTTTCATTGGAATTTTACCAATTGACAAGGCTACTTGATTAAATATGATAAGACAACATGGCATTCACAGCCTGCACACGTTACAATTTTTCTTACTACATGAAAGAATTTTGTCTCGAAATAATGCGCCTACTTGAATGTTGTCTGTTATGCGTTGTATTTTTTGAGCAACCATGAAAGGAAGAATGGAACATATCAGGTGCTTTATAACATGATGACAATTAGGGCAACCATAATTTTTACAAGTTTGACCGTGGAAATCTTGAATGCAACAGAGAAAATTTACGGAGACAACCATAGTTTTTATAAGTATAAGCAGGGAGATTTTGAATGCAACACGATGAATTTTCAAGGACAACCATAATTTTTACAGGTTTGACCGTGAAAATTTTGCATACGAGGGAAAAAATTCATGCTGTGTAACCATTTTCAGGCGACACAGTTACTTGATTGGGGGTAGACCATGCGTTCACCTGCCCTTGAATAACCTGATAGCCCTCAAAGCAACCATTCATGTGAATCATGGAACATTTTCTAAAAAATGAAGCACCTTCTACATCTACATATCCGTAAATAAAATATGAAATACAATGGAAAGGAAAGGTAAGAATGAAGAGCTTCTAAGAATGAACTGTACTTAACATAAATAAAAATAGAAATGTGAGCATCATAGACCATAATCGACAGCTTCATGTTAATAATGCAGTTACATTGTCAATGAAGTGTCGTACCAATTGAAATCTTGAAATATGGATGAATGAACAGCACACAAAAATCATTAGTGCTTGAATGAATGAAGCAAAGCAAAGTAAAAATACAAGTAACATAGCCATAATTGATGACATCATGTGAATGAGTTGTTACATTGTCATTGGGAAAGCCGTACCGATTCAAATCTTGAAATATAGTAAAAAATTGGTTGTTTATCCTAGCCGATAAGAAAACACAGAAGCCTGATTATGCCCAAAAAAACCGTCAACTTAAATACCATAAAAAGGCAATTTTGAAGCTGGAATCAGATGAAAAAATCAAAATGAAAGGAAATGATACCATGAGTTTTAAGGAAATGTCAGAAGCAGATAAGCATTTTGCCCTGATATTGTTACTCAACAGAAGACTCAACGTTGAGTATTATAATGAAAGAGATATACAAGAGTTAATTGAGTATTTGATTGAAAATGTAGAACGACGTTTAGGAGTGAAAATAAAATTTCAAATCATGAAAGAAGTCTCAGATAATCGTAAATTTTGCAATAAGACACGAAAAGAGAAAAGGGGAATTTTGGAATTGATAAAACAGGGGCTGAATAACAGCCAGATAGAGCGTTTAACTGGTGTTTCACGCAGGACGATTGCAAACATCAGAAGAAACTCCACCTGAGCATTCTTCATTTCCATAGGATACCTCAATATCGACATAAGAATGAATAACCCCCTGAACAAAACCAAAAATCCCCCTCTACCCCTCTCACCTAGGAAAGAAGGTAATACCCATGTAATAGATAATAGCAAGAAGCCTCACAAAGTTCAAAGTATCAAGACAGTGATAGAAAAATTGAAGCGGAGTTTCAGAAGATAAAATATCATATTGCTGAAATTGAATTCATAATATGAAAAATAGAAATATCGTGAATTTTTCAGCGCAAAGAAAGGAAGGAGCAAAATGGAACGCACATACATATTTGTCAATTCAGCAGATTCGAGGGAATCAATGCAGAAATTCAGAAAAAAGCTGAATCAGAAGTTACTGACAGTAGCAGAAAGGCAGGTACAAGCTGAGATGAGAAAATTAGAGTGTCAGAATGGGAATTGTGGAGTAGATGGAATTTTCACAAATTCTTCACAAAAAAATTGTGAATTAGCAGTATAATGGAAATGGAAAAGAGTAGAAAAATGGGAAATAATGTAGTAGAATATTGTCGTGTGTCTACCGATAAAGAAGACCAGATAAATTCATTTATTGCACAGCAGGAATTCTTTAAGAAATACACTGAACAGCAGAATTTGAACCTTATCCGCATTTATGCGGATGAGGGCATTACAGGTATAAGCCGGAAGAACAGAAAAGAGTTTAACAGCATGATGAAAGACAGCGAAAAGGGCTTATTTCAGTGTGTTCTGGTGAAAGACGTATCAAGACTTGCAAGAAATACAGTTGATTTTTTGCAAAGTATCCGCAGACTGAAAGCATTGAATATCAATGTTAGGTTTATCACAGCGAATATGGAAACACAAGAATGTAACGAATTTACCTTGACGGTACTTGCAGCAATGGCACAGGAGGAATCAGCGAATATGTCAAAACGTGTCAAGTTTGGCAAGAAAGTGAACGCTGAAAAAGGCAGAGTACCCAATCAATGTTTTGGCTATATCAAAACAAATGGCAATTACTTTCATTTACAGGTCAATCAGGAAGAAGCAAAAATTATCAGAGGAATCTTTGATATGTACATCAATCAGGGATATGGCTCACATAAAATTGCAAAGCACCTGAATGATTTAGGTCTGACAAGTGCAAGGGGTGTGCCGTGTTTCAGCCATGCAGTCAGCTCCTTTCAGAGAATTATAGATTTTTCCAGTCGAATGTCAAGGGCAGAACCCTGTTTGAAATCAGCTCCGTTCCGGTGCTGAAATCCTGTTTCTGGACGAGTTTATCAGATTTCTGTCTGTTGCATGTCATGTGAGCAAGCTGTAAGTTCCGGAGTTCGGACGGGTGTCCGCCCTTAGATACCGGGATAATGTGGTCAATACAGGGGCTTAACGGATGCGGAAACTTGAGTCTGAAATCAACAGGCTTTCCACAGATGCCGCAAACTTTCTGAGTAGCATAGATTTTTTTCTTATTGCTGTCAAACTGCGCCCTCTGCGTGCCGTTGTGGTCAGGGCGGAGGTTAGGTTTTGTCATCAAAAAAGCACCTCATTCCTGAGATGCTTCCTGTTATTCATGTTTTTCATAGACATAATCGAAGAAATCATCCAGAAGCGTAAAGATACTCTTTGGGAAAATTATTTTCACGAATGAATTTGTAAATTGTTCCAATAGTATGGCCTGTAAATGCACAAAAACTCTTTATTTCAGAATTTTGATAAAAAGTAAATGTTACATTTTCTGTATTTTCCATTTCAATCGTTACAGTTCCTATCATTTTTTCTTTATCTCTTCCATATTCATAAGTTACAAAACCATTTTCCATAGAAATAAATCTAATAAAAATCATCATTTTATAATCATCTCACTTTAACAAATGTGACGTCCTCCCCCGCCTAAA
>DJXD01000079.1:52532-55112 GCA_002449585.1 Ruminococcus sp. UBA7013 | reverse complement strand
TTTTCTTGCTAACCTTTGATAAAAACCAAAAAGATCTTGATCAATATCAGTTTACCGAATACAGAATAGATCAAATAACACCTTATGCATCTGCAAGAATGGTGCATTCTTCTCAGGATAGTATAATTGGAAGTGCTGATGCACTTGCTTCTAAATTTCCTAATGGATATACCCTTACAAATTCTGCTTATAACAAAGCTCACAATTTACGAAGAGGAAAATAAATAACATATTCACAGGGTTCATTTTCCTTAGTAGATTTTTGTGGCTATACTAACATGCTCTCAATTTCAGAATGATCCTGCAATTCTGGAAATCATCCCAAAAAAACAATAATCAAATACATTTTTGAAATCCGTCCCATTTTGCAGGGCGGATTTTTATATTTTTGTCGATTTCTCACAAAAATACTAAGGTAAATTATGCAAATCGGCCAAAAGCCTTGACAAGGCTGATTTTTGATGTTATACTTAAATTATCAGTTTTCAGGCAGAATCTGAAATTTCTATGGAGGAATCACCATGAATCCGAAAGTGACGATCATCATAGCAGCACATAAACAATATACAATGCCTTCTGATCCGATGTACTTGCCGCTTCATGTCGGCGCAGAGGGAAAAGAGCTGGATCTTGGCTATCAGAAAGACAACACCGGAAATCATATTTCACAAAAAAATGGTGCTTTCTGTGAGTTGACAGGCGGATATTGGCTCTGGCAAAATGTCAGGGCGGATTATAAAGGCCTTGTGCATTATCGGCGGCATTTTGCCGGCGCAATCCGGGATAAAAATCCGTTTGAACAGATTCTTTCCTATGGGGAATTATCCGCTATGATCCCAAAATACAGCGTCTTTGTGCCTAAAAAAAGAAAATATTATATCGAATCCCTATATTCTCATTATGCGCATACACATTATGCTTCCCATCTGGATGAAACCAGAAAGATCATTGCAGAACAATGTCCCAGTTATCTGGCATCTTATGACAAAACCGTGAATCGCTCTTATGGCTATATGTTTAACATGATGATTATGAGAAGTGATCTTTATGATGCCTATTATCAATGGCTGTTTGCCATTCTGTCTGAGCTGGAAAAGCGAATTGATGCGCAGAATCAGGAATTATCTGCATTTCAGGGCAGATTTTATGGCAGAGTGAGCGAAATTATTTTTAATGTCTGGCTGGAACAGCAGATCACAGAAGGCCGGATTTTAAAACGGGAAATCAAAGAACTGCCGTATATTTACACAGAAAAAATAGATTGGCCAAGGAAAATCAATTCATTTATCAAGGCAAAGTTTGGCCATCAGAAATATGAGGGGAGCTTCTGATATGAGAAAAATACAGCTCTCTGTGATCATTCCGGCCTATAATGCCGCAAATTCAATAGAAACGCTGATCCGGAGCTTTGATTTTCAAAAATCAGATCCAGCTGAAATACTTGTGATTGAAAACGGTTCTACAGATCGTACAGCTGAAATTGTCAGCAAACTTGCGGAAGAATTGCCATTTGTGCGGCTATTGCATTCAGAAAAAGGCATTTCGAACGCCAGAAACAAGGGATTGGATCATGCTTCGGGGGATTGGGTTGTATTTGCGGATGCAGATGATCAAATGCTCCCTGATGCCAAAAACATCCTTCTGCATGATCTTCGAGTTGGATATGATTTCATTTTATATGGCTATCATGCAGGCCAAAAGATCAAATCTGTCAACGATGCAGACGGCAATCAATACCGGGGAAAACAGGCCTGTCGTCTGGCACGTCAAAGAATGCTGGAAAATCCGACTTTATATATGACAGTATGGGGGAAATTATTTTCCAACAAAATCATCCAGGAACATCAGATCCGGTTTAATCCGGAGATCCGGTTTTCAGAAGATGGTGATTTTAATATCAAATACTGTCATTACTGTGAAGCTATTTTATTTTCACAGCACATGATTTATCAATATAATCTAAATCCTGCATCTGTGATGCGGACATTTCAGGGGGATAAAAGCGCACAGTATCTGGCGGCCATGCAGATGACACAGGATTCTATAAAAGGAGAACCGGAGGCTCTGCAAAATGCATTCTGGATTTATGTTCTGATGCATTTTAATATTGCCATGGTGCGGGAGGTATTTGCTACAGCGAATCCGGCCGATTGGGAAAAGAAAATTTCCTCTATGAAATCGCTTTCAGAAGAAACCATTTTCCGGGAAGCTTTTTCTGCTGTGCCTTTGCAATCTTGCCGGAACGCTCGTATGATGCCCATAATCCTGATGAAACTGCATTGCTATCAGCTCGCTGGTCTGCTGTTCCGCACAAAGGCCAGACTAAATGACAGACAGGAGAGAAAAAAATAAATTTATGAATCTATCAACATTTGATGCTATGAAAAAATTACAGGCTAATGCAGATAACTGTATCCGGCTGGAGGGTGATCTGCTGAAAAAATATCAAAATGTTTTATTAGGCATTGCCGAAGATATTATTTCTGTCTGTGAAGAAGAGCATATTACATATCAGATGTCCGGGGGGAGCTGTCTGGGTGCAGTCCGTCATGATGGCTTTATTCCATGGGATGATGATAT
>DJXD01000079.1:26550-52473 GCA_002449585.1 Ruminococcus sp. UBA7013 | reverse complement strand
CCATGGGATGATGATATTGATATTAATATTCTTGGCAGTCAGCTGAAACAATTTGTCACAGCATTTGAAAAAAAATATGGAAATAAATACTGGGTAGGGACACCGGATAAGCCGGGTTATGATTCCCTGATCAGTACAGTAAAATTAAAAGGTTCTATCTCCCGTGGGTTTGACAATGCCAATGAAGAAGAATGTGGGATCTGCGTGGATCTGTTCAGCATGGAAAACACATATGATAACCCAATTGGCCGAAAACTGCACGGCTTTTTATGCATGGCCTTTGGCTTTTTATTATCCTGCCGCAAATTCTACAGCAATCGGAAAACGCTGAAAATGCTGATCGGTGATGAAACAGAATTAAAAAAAGCCTATCGCATCAAGACAGCAATCGGCTTTCTGCTTTCTTTTCTGCCGGTCAAAAAATGGGTAATGATCACTAATTCCGTTTATGGCATGTGTAAAAACAATCATTCTAAATACATCTCGATTCCAGCTGGAAGAAAACATTTCTTTGGAGAATTATATCTCCGTGAGGGCATGGAACAGACAATCAAACATATTTTCGAAGGCCGTCAGTGGCGGATTCCCAAAGATTTTGACGGCTATCTGAAAAAGCTTTATGGCGATTACATGCAAATCCCCCCTGAGGGAAACCGGGAAACCCATATCCGTACAGAACTCCGATTCCCTGGTGAAATGCCGAGAAAGGCGGAAGCATTATGAAAAACAGAATCACGCCTTTAGACACAAATGAGATTCAAACTCTGGCTTTGCAAATTCTGGAAGCCTTCAGCCAGTTCTGTGAACAGAATCATCTGACTTATTATATGGCCGGCGGTACGCTTCTCGGTGCTGTCCGTCATAAAGGCTTTATTCCATGGGATGATGATATTGACTTGATGATGCCAAGACCGGATTATGAAAAAATGATCCGGCTCTTTCAGCATCCTCGCTATCGAGTAGATTCCTGTGAAATCAATCCAGATTATTCCACACCATTTGCCCGTGTCTGGGATACAAAAACATTTCTCCGCTGGACAGTACTCCGGGAAATTCCGCTGGGCGTTTTTATTGATATTTTCCCGATTGATGGCTATCCGGAAGATCTGCAAGAATGCGAACGTCATATGAAGCTTCTGAAATATCGAAAAGCGCAGATCAATGCTGTGATCCGGAAAGGCTATATCCCTGGGGAAAAATATCAGAATTTCAAAAAATTACTTCCCCATATCTGGAGAAAAACGGGAAATGCCTATGCCAATCTGATGAATCAAGCCGGAAAAAAATATGATTTCCATACTTGTCATTATGTTGGCGTTACCACCACAACAGGCCATATTTTCAAAGAACGCAATGCAAAAAGCATTTTCGCAGAGACGATTTATTTGCCATTTGCCCATTTGCAGCTTCCTGCGCCGGGCGGCTATGCGATCTATCTGGAACATCTTTATGGTGATTACATGCAGCTTCCTCCGGAAGAGCAGCGTGTTTCAGATCATAATTTCAAAATCTACTGGAGGTAATTTTCATGACGGTTGCACTTTTAACAGCTGCCGGATCTGGCACAAGAATGGGACAGGATATTCCGAAGCAGTTTATTCATGTCGAAAATAAGCCGATTATTATTCACACAATGGAAGCTTTTCAAAATCATCCGGGTGTAGATGCCATTATTGTAGTTACCATTCCAGCCTGGATTGATGTATTAAAAGCTTATGCCAAGCAATTTAATATTTCTAAACTCCGCTGGGTTGTGGCCGGTGGTGCAACAGGACAGGAATCTATTTTAAATGGCCTGAAAACACTGGAGACAGAACTTTCTCCGGATGATATTGTCATGGTACATGATGGAAATCGCTGTATGGTTTCTAGTGAAATTATTTCTAATAGCCTTGCGACTTTTAAGAAATATGGGAGTGCTGTGGCGGCTATTCCCTGCGTAGAAGCAGTATTCCGGAGCAATGATGATGGCTTTTCTTCTACTGTATCCATCCCCCGTGAACAGCTGTTCCGCACACAAACGCCTCATACTTATACGCTTGGTAAACTGCTTTGGGCGCATGAAGAAGCCGCAAAACAAGGCATCACCGAAACAGCCGCTTCCTGCACACTCATGCAGAGATTAGGCGAAACGGTTTATTTTTCCAAAGGCTCAGAAGAAAATCTCAAGATCACTACTGTAGATGACATGATGATCTTCAAAGCACTTCTGCATACCAAAAAAGATAACTGGCTGAAATGATCGGAGAATCTACCATGAATTACTGTGAATCTTATGACGAAGAATTAAAAACTGCCCTGTCTGATCTGGATCTCCATGCCCTGCATCAAAAAAATATTCTGATCACCGGGGGGAGCGGATTAATCTTATCTGCCTTAGTAGATATTCTATGTTATGCCAATCAGACACAAAACGCTGGTATTCAAATCTATCTTGCCGCACGGACAGAAGCAGAAATTTCAGAACGATTTACACGGGACTGGGGAAATTCTTATCTGCATTATGTTTCTTATGATGCGCTGAAACCTGTGAATTTTGATTTTCATGCAGATTATATCATTCATGGCGCAAGTAATGCCCATCCTGCGGCCTATTTGACAGAACCTGTAGAAACATTACTTGCCAATGTCACCGGCTTGAAAGAATTACTGGATTATGCCGTCCGTGAAGCATCCAGCCGAGTATTATATATCTCCTCCAGTGAAGTCTATGGCCGAAAAGAAGAAGCAAGGCCATTTCTGGAAAATGATTATGGTTTTGTGGATCTTCTGAATCCAAGAGCTTGTTATCCCTCCGGAAAACGAGCATCAGAAACACTTTGTGCCGCATATTATCAAGAATATCACACAGAGACTGTCATCGTTCGGCCGGGTCATATCTATGGCGGCACGGCAACTCCCACGGATAGCCGGGCAACTGCACAATTTTCCCGTGATGTCATCGCCGGAAGAGATATTCTTATGAAAAGCGCAGGAACACAGCTTAGATCTTATTGCTACTGCATGGATTGTGCAACAGCTATTCTAACTGTATTATTAAAAGGCAAGCCTGCCGAAGCTTATAATATTTCAAATCGTGATTCTATCGTCAGTATCCGGCAAATGGCTGAATATTTCGCTCAAGCCGCCGGTAAAAAAGTCATTTTTGAAAAAGCATCTGACAGCGAACAGAAAAGTTTCAATCTCATGGATAATTCCAGTCTGAATGCTGAAAAGCTTGAATCTTTGGGCTGGAAAGCTCGCTATTCTGCGCCTGAAGGCGTTCAGCATACAATTGCTTTGATGGAGGTCAATCTATGAAATATTTTGCCAAAGAATTGCAAACTGGAGATATGCTTTCCCGGACAGCTGGTGTCAAAGCCCGTGATGATGCAGATGCTATTCTTTCTGCAAATGGCTGGCAGGAAATCTTATTCACATTTGACAGCGAAGATCAGGGAAAGAAAAATCTGTTTCATAGTCTGCATTATCACCAACAGACAGCACAGATCTGGAAACAACAATTAGCACATCTGCAAGCTGGTGATATACTTCTGATGCAATTCCCTGTAAAAAATCATTCACTGCTGTTATTCTCTGTCATCCAGAACGCCCTCCGGAAAGGTGTCAAAATTCTCTTACTGATTCATGATCTTGAAATCATCCGGGCAACCCTGAAAGATGATATGCCCTTTATGAAAGGCATCCGGCTTTCACTCGAAGAAAAAAGCATTCTCCATTCCTGTACAGGCATGATTGTTCATAATAATGCCATGAAGAAAAAACTCTGTGAAATGGGTTATGCTCCGGAAAAAATGATTACCCTCGGCATTTTTGATTATCTCATTCCGGATTATGATCAAAAATCTACTTCTATTCAAACCGGAAAAAATCTCCCTGTGATCATTGCAGGAAATCTCCGGAAACATAAAGCTGGTTATGTCTATGATCTGCCGGAAAATTGCCATTTTAATCTATATGGCATCGGCTATGAAGCACCTGAAAAAGAGCATATTTCCTATTTCGGCTCTTATCCGCCCGATGAACTGCCTTTTGCATTAAATGGCAGCTTTGGACTTGTCTGGGATGGCGACAGCGCAAAAACATGCGCTGGTGTTTATGGTCAATATCTGAAAATCAATAATCCGCATAAAACTTCTTTATATCTGGCTTCCGGTATTCCGGTCATTGTCTGGAAGCATTCCGCCATGGCTAACCTGATTCAAGAGCATGATCTGGGACTGACTGTCGAAAGCCTGGATGAAATTGCCGATCAGATCAGCGCACTTTCTCCAGAAGCTTATCAGCATATGCTGAATCAAGTACAAACATTAGCAATCAAGCTCCGGAATGGCGCATTCCTGAAACGTGCCGCTGAACAATTATCAAACAGAAAGGAAATTTGAATTATGAGCAAGATTCTTTCTATTTCCATCGCCGCTTATAATGCTGAAAACTTTATCCGGGAAACGCTGGAATCTCTTGTTGTCCCTGAAATCATGGATGATATTGAAGTTTTCATTGTAGATGACGGCGGAAATGATCATACACTAGAAATTGCACAGGAATTTGCAGATCAATATCCAGATACATTTATTCCTGTTCATAAAGAAAATGGCGGTTATGGCTCTACTGTCAATTACAGCATCAAACATGCAAAGGGCACATATTTCAAGCTTCTGGATGGTGATGACTGGTATGATAAAGCCGGCCTCAAGAAGCTGGTCACATTCCTGAAAGAAAATCATCCGGCTGATGCAATTGTTACTTATTATTATAAAGGCAGCAACCCCACTGATCTGAAACTTTGTGATTTCAATGGCGAAGGCTATGGCGAACCTGTTTATGTGCGTGATCTTCAAAAAAATTATTTAATCGGCATGTGGGCTTTGACCTATCGCACCCAAATTCTTCGTGACTGTCGTCTGCATATGCCCGAACATATGCTATATACAGATAGATGCTATTCTTCCATTCCATTCACAAAAGCCGAAACAATTCAATTTTTAGATTTTCCTGTTTACTGCTATCGAATCGGCCGGGATGAACAGAGCGTCAGCAAATCCTCCAGAATCAAACATGCCAAAGAAACATTTTTAGTCTGCAAACGGCTTGCAAGATATTGCCAGGAACATAGAAATAATCCTAATTATCAATATCTTTTGCACAGAATCTCAGCTTATTATCAGGGAGCTTATAAAACATGGCTTTTATTCCCTCGTGATGAAAAATATCAGCAAGGCATGAAACGTTATGATCAGGAAATCCGGGAAATTGCCCCAGATGTTTATGCACATGCGGAAACGATTGGGAAAACCGGAAAATTGCTTTCTCTCTTCCGCAGAACAAATTATCTTGCTTATTGGCCTTTTAAGCTTCTGCCTGATTCTATGTCAAGCTGGGATTGACACATGAAATTCAAAATCCGAAAATCGATCTATCCAGAATTGCATGTAAATCCTTTGCATCTTCCCACAGGGATGGGAATGCCATCTGCTGTGAGTTATGAACTTTGTTTTTGCACTTCTTATCTGATTTACATGTTTTTCTTTCTGATGGGGCGTTCTTTCTATCCGATTCCAGATATGCTCCTGAAACTTGTGGTTGTGCTATGCGGTGGGGTGGCAGTTGTTGGAGAATTGCTTTCTTATAAGCATTCTTTCAAAGAAACTTTCTTTCTTCTGCTATGCCTTTTTCTGGCTGAAATGATGAATCTCCGTATGGGCTTCACGATGCTTTTGCATTTTCTCATGATTTATTGCGGACGAAAAATATCTGTCCGAAAAATTGCATCTATGACAGTGGGGATCAGCTGTTTCTGTATGCTATTTACAATTGCAAGCGCATTTGCAGGGATCATCCCTAATTATGTGGCCGAATTTGTTCAGCATGGTGAACTCCGCCGAAGGGAATACGTTGGCTTCCGGTTTGCGCTGTATCCTTCTATGATTTTATATAATATCATCTCTATGGATTTATATATTCATCGGAAAGATTTGACCATACGCCGGTGTATTTTCTGGGCAATCTGCTGTTATATCATGTATCACTGGACGAGTTCCCGGCTTTCGTTCTTTCTTGCCATATTTGTGATTGCGGCATTCATGATTCTCAGGAAATGGCCGAATTTCTTGAAATATATGCCCATCACACAAGGCTTGATGCTATTTTCTTTCATTCTCTGTCCGGCGTTTTCGTTCTGGATGACATTGCATTATAGCAACATGAATAAATTCATGAGAGAGCTAAATGAAATTTTAGAAAAACGTCTTGAATTAGGCTATAATGCGTTTCAGCAATATGAAATCAATCTATTCGGGCAGGATATTGTTTATATTGGAAACGGCCTGAACGCAGAAGGGAAATCTCCAGTCGGCATTTATAATTATGTTGACTGTTTCTATGAAAATGTTCTGCTTCGTTATGGAATGCTCTTTTTTGTGCTTGTGATTCTATTTTTCACATCATGTGTATTTATCGCATGGAGAAAGAAAGATTATCACATGATGGGGCTATTGGCAGTACTGGCAGTACATGGCATGATTGATGATCTAGTATTGCAGATTTATAATAATACACTCTGGTTTGTGATTGGAAGCTATTTATTCACTTCTGCCGATCCTGATCCCAAACCTGTGGGAGAAGTGGTGCATGATTTTCTGCATCCATTTTTCAGACGGCGTGAAATCCGGATCACAGGGAAGAAAAAAATCCGCTCGGAATACAGCGGAATTAGATTTAAATTATAAGCGAGGACGCTATGAAACAGAAATCTTTGAAATTAAATATCATCATGAATGCCATTTTAACCATGTCTTCCTTCCTGTTTCCGATTATTACATTCCCTTATGTATCCAGAATTCTGCTCCCGGTAGGAACGGGAAAAGTTTCCTTTGCCACTTCTTTTATCTCTTATTTCACTATGGTGGCACAATTAGGCATTCCCACATATGGCATACAGGCATGTGCCCGGATTCGGGATGATCGCAAGGCATTGACAAAGACAGCACATGAATTATTATTCATCAATCTGATCATGAGTGCATTTGCCTATCTAATCTTTTTTATTCTACTCTTCACGCTTCCGAAATTACAAGATGACAGGGCATTATATCTCATTGTCAGCGCAAATATTTTGCTGACATCCATCGGCATGGAGTGGCTGTATAAAGCTTTAGAACAATATACTTATATTACTATCCGATCTATTATTTTCAAATTCATTGCCTTGCTTGCGATGTTTTTGCTTGTGCATGAACAGAAAAATTATGTCATCTATGGAGGAATCTCAATCTTTGCAGGATGCGCTTCTAATATCATGAATTTCATCAATGCCAGAAAATATATTGACATGAAGCCAGTAGGAAATTATGATCTGAAACCGCATATCAAATCTTCGCTTACATTTTTTGCAATGGTCTGCGCAACAACGATTTATTTACATCTGGATACGATCATGTTGAAATTTGCAACGACTGATGAAGATGTTGGATATTATAATGCAGCTGTCAAGATCAAAACGATTCTTGTGAGTATTGTCACCTCATTAGGTGCGGTGCTTCTTCCAAGGGTATCTTATTATGTCAAGCAGAACATGATGACAGAATTCAAAAAAATCGCCTTTAAAGCATTAAATTTCGTCTTTCTGATTGCGCCGCCGCTGACTGTTTATTTTATCTTATTCGCCAAAGAAGGAATTTTCTTTCTTTCCGGCGATGCATATCAGCCGGCAGTGCTTCCCATGCAATTGATCATGCCAACGCTGATTTTTATCGGCATTACAAATATCATGGGAATTCAAATCATGATTCCTCTGGGAAAAGAAAAATATGTATTATATTCTGAAATCGCTGGGGCTGTCACGGATCTGATTCTGAATGCATTACTCATTCCAAAATATCAATCTTCTGGCGCAGCAATCGGCACTTTAGCGGCGGAATTTGTCGTCCTGCTTGTGCAGTATTTCTTTCTGAAAGATGTGATTCAGGAGCATTTCAAGAAAATCAGATATGATAAAATCTTAATTTCGCTGTTATTGGGAACAGCGGCCTCTTTCTGGGTCAAAAATCTCAATATTTTCTGGGCGGAAAAGCCAGCTACAAAAAGCTTTTTCATCCTCCTGATCTCTGCTGTGCTATTTTTCGGCGTGTATGGCCTGACGCTGCTTTTCACCAAAGAACCCCTTGTGATTGAAATTATCAATCAATTCTGGCAAAAATTATTTAAAAAAGATCTGATCCGCCCGAAAACAGAAAAACAAGCCTGATTCAGCTTCCTGCACAAGCAGGGAGCTTTTTTGTATCTTTCTTATAATTTCAGCAAAATTGCTTGCTTTCTGCTGTAAAATCTGGTATAATAAAATTAGTTTTTCATTCTTGGAGGTGATTTTTCACATGAGCACTGATCCGCATGACCGAGCGGAATTATAACTACACAGGCGGCTTTCTCTGCCGTCTGAGAAAGGCGGCTATTTCATGATTCATTTTTATCAGACACAGGAAAATACAGTCCAGAAAATCGAAACTCCTGCCCCAGGATGCTGGATTTCTGTCATCGATCCAACAGCCCAGGAAGTTCAGCTCTTGATCGATGGCTATGGACTGGACAGCGGATTTGTAAAATCTTCTCTTGATGAAGAAGAATCTTCCCGAATTGAAAGGGAAGATGATCAAACTTTGATCATTGTCGATACTGCTATGAGTGAGATTCAGACAGAAGAAACGATTTTATTTTTTACCGTCCCACTTGGCATTATTATCACCAAAAACTATGTATTCACCATTTCTCTGAAAGATAATCAAGTACTCCGAGATATGGCAGATGGCGTTGTGAAAGGCGTTCAAACTCGCATGAAAACAAGATTCGTCATGCAGCTCCTCCTCCGGATCACAGCTGTCTATTTGCAGGATCTCAAACAGATTGATAAAACTTCTTATATCATGGAACAAAAATTAAGCGCAGCTATGGAAAATAAAGAATTAATCCAGATGCTGGAGCTTGAAAAATCTCTTGTCTATTTTTCCACTTCTTTGAAAGCCAATGAAGTCACGATTGAAAAATTATTAAGAGGCCGGACGATTAAATTATATGACGAAGATCAGGATCTGCTGGAAGATGTATTAATCGAAGTCCGGCAGGCGATCGAGATGAGCAATATTTATTCCGGCATTATTTCCAGCATGGTCGAAGCATTCGGCTCTGTGATTTCTAATAATCTGAATTTTATCATGTGGCGGCTCACAGTCGTGACAATTATCATGTCGATTCCTACTATGATTTTTAGCTTCTATGGCATGAATACCACAAATTTACCCGTTCCGGATACCTGGTTTCCCACGCTGATCTCTGTGCTGATCACAGTTATTACTGCATTTATCATGCTCAAAGGGAAAAAATAATGCTAAATTTTTATACTTGACAAATAGCGGATTATGTCGTATAATAAAGATTACAATATCACACAAAGGAAGTAGATTTATGAAAAAATTTATCATTCGTGTCACAGCCGCCGTCATGTGTCTGCATTTATGCACACTGTTCCCCACACATGCAGAATCAGGCCGGAAGATTGTCATCCTTGGTGATAGTATCTCAGCCGGAACAGGCCTGTCTTCAGAAGAAAAAAATTATGTGGATCTGATCAAACAAGCCACCCACGCACAGATTCAGAATTTTTCCCAGCCTAATGCCGATACTGCCGCTGTGCTAACTGCCCTTGATGATCCTGAAATCCAAAACGCCCTTGCAAATGCGGATGATATTATCATCACTGCTGGTCTTTATGATATTATGAATCCGTTTATGAATACGGCATCCGGCTTTATGACACAGTTCGGCTTTACCAGATTCATAGATGTTTTCACGGCCAATTTGCAGGATTACGGCATTGAAGATGAAAATGAACTTGTTCGCTTTTCCAATGCGCTTTCTGATGCCGCCGCTGTTAATCTCGAATCCGCTCAGGCCAATACCAAAGCGATCACTGAAAAACTTTCACAGTATAATAATGCTAAAATTATTTATCAATCTGTCTATAATCTGCTGGATAATATTGATATTTATGACTCTCTTTCTGTGAAACGCAAAAAAGCATATGACAGCGTCCGTAATCCATTAAAAGCCGTTTTGAATGAAGCAATTAATGATCCCCTGCATGAATGGGCAGATCTCCATGAAAATGTGATCCTTGCTGATATTTATACAGAATTTCAGGGGAATGCCTGGCAATATACTGGACTGTATGACATGGAAATGAATCCTACAGCAAAAGGCCATGCCAAAATCGCAGAGATCATTCTCAAACAGGCCGAACTTCCCCAGATGGGTGATGTCAATCATGATAATAATATTAATGCACTTGATGCCGCTCTTGTGCTGAGACATGCCACACTTAGTGGATCAGGACTAGGCGATCTGCTCACAGAAGAACAGAAATTTTATGCCAATGTCGATGAGAATACTTTCATTAATTCACAAGATGCTGCACAGATCCTTTCTTATGCCACAGCACAAGGATCAGGACAAAGCTATTATTTCCGCCCTGCTTCTTCCAAACCTGAAACGGCACAAGCCGGAAATAATCCGGAAATCATTGATCCTGATCCCGATCAGCCCGGTGATGTCCTGACCGATCCTGATCCCGATCAGCCCGGCGATATTCTGACCGATCCTGATCCTGATCAGCCCGGCGATATTTTGACCGATCCCGATCCCGATCAGCCTGGCGATATTTTGACCGATCCCGATCCCGATCAGCCTGGCGATATTTTGACCGATCCCGATCCCGATCAGCCCGGTGATGTCCTGACCGATCCTGATCCCGATCAGCCCGGCGATATTCTGACCGATCCCGATCAGCCTGGCGATATTTTGACCGATCCCGATCCTGATCAGCCTGAATAAAACACCAAGGGCATTCCATTGCGGAATGCCCCTGATGTTACCTCTTTACGAAAGCTTGAAAATTTCTATTTTTGCCGAAAATGGAGACTTCATTAATATAACACTCCAGATCCAAAAATATTGGATATTTTTTTTAAAATTTTCAATTTCTACTAAATGCATAAAATCCGCTGAAATTTCAGCGGATTTTTGTAATTATGATACAACTACTTCATACATTGTAGCAGCATTTGCCTTTGTTGCATTCTCTGCCAGATTAAGAACTCGTACTTTTACGGATTTCGCACCCATCTGAATTTCAATCACATCATTGATTTTGACATCATAAGAAGCTCTTGCAATTTTATCATTGACGAGTACTTTTCCAGCGTCACAGGCTTCATTTGCCACTGTCCGGCGTTTGATCAGCCGGGAATTTTTCAGATATTTGTCTAAACGCATATTATGCCTCTGTTTCTTCTGTAGGATCTTCCGGATATTCAAAAAGCATATCCAGATTTTCCTCTGTGATCTCATAGCGGCTGATTAATTCATCCGATGCAAACACATCCGGGATTCCAATCCAGCTCGTTCCAAGCATCTGTTTCATTTCCGGCCAAATATCCAGCTCTGGGGCTTTATCAAGATCAATATTCATCCCCTGTTCCTGATAAATCTCATAGCTATAGATCCGTGTCGGATAACAATATTTTTTTCGCAGAGAAAGCCTATATTTATTTTCATATTCCCGAATTTCCCAATATGTACCATCTGCCATGACAGACCCCTGCAAAGAAGCGATCATATTATGATATGGCCTATAATAAAATTCATAACTATAGCGGCTCGTTCGAAAATGATGCAGATAATTAATCTTATGATTCTCATAAGTATATAATAATACATAACTGGAAGTTTGCAAAAGCAATTCAGGAATATCATCCTCATCCAGATACAAAAGCAGGAATTTAAGCTCTTTTTCTGGTGTGGTTTCTGAAAGCGTATCTAAATATCCGCCATCCCGGAGAAAATCCCGGTAAGCCGCTTTCCATTCCGAAGCCACCGGAATGACAACAGGCGGTGTTGTCTCTGATGCTTCCGGCTCGGTTTCGGTCATCATAGTGCTTTCTTCTGTCATCTCTTCTGTTTCTGTGACAGATTCTGATTCTGTTTCTATCTGGACTGTATCCGGCTCGGTTTCTGTTCCAAAGAAAATGCTTTGATATTCTGTGACAGATTCAGATGCAGAAAATAAAGATGCTGTTCTGGTTTCCGGACGGGTTTCTTCCTGAGAAGATTTCAAATTTAAAATATCCTCAATTGTATCCGGTTTTGTCGCTGGCTCGATCCCGCACCCTGCACAGCCGCATAGTACTGCTAATATTACCGCACAGGGAATGCATTTTTTCAGGATCGGCATCATAGGGAATCAGTCTTTCTTTTTCGGATTTACAGCTTCTTTCAACCCTCTGCCAGCCTTGAATGCTGGAGCTTTTCCGGGGGGAAGCTGAATCGGATCGCCTGTGCGAGGATTCAGGCAACGTTTTGCTTTCCGGTCTCTGACATCGAATGTCCCGAAACCTGTCAGAACGACTTTTTCATTTTCAGCCAGTGTATCCCGGATTGTGTTGAATACAAAATTGACATCTTCCTCTGCTTCTCTTCTGCTGCGCTTTCTGGTTTTGGCATAAAGTGCGATTAATTCAGATTTGGTCATAATAAATTCCTCCTAAAGATATTAATTATTTTTCTTAGCCTGATTCCAGTAAGTATCTAAAATTTCTATTGGAAGATCAGGCATATTTTTTCCGTCTGCCTTGACAAGAGATTCTGTATCTGCAAAGCGGCGGATAAATTTCTGTGTGGATTGTGAAAGAGCCTGTTCCGCATCAATGCCCAATTTTCGGGCAGTATTGACACAAGAAAATAACAGATCTCCTAATTCTTCTGTGATCTGATCTGTATTACCTAACTGCATGGCTTCCTGTAATTCTTCTGTTTCAGATCGAATGCAGGAAAAGGCATCTTCCGGGGTACGGAAATCCATGCCGGCCTTTCCGGCACGTTTGCCGACCTTTTGGGCACGGGAAAGAGCCGGAAGCGATTTTGCTACTGCATTGAGTGTATCGGCATAAGTTTCCTGATGCTTAGTTTCCATCTTGATAGCATCCCAATTATTCAAAACGGTCTCTGTATCTTTAGCAATCACATCGCCGAATACATGAGGATGGCGAATAATCAGTTTTTTACAGATTTCATCACAGACGGCATTAAAATCAAATGCCTGTTCTTCTTCTGCGAGTGTGCAGTGAAAGATCACTTGCAAAAGCACGTCTCCGAGCTCTTCCCGGAGCATGGTCATATCCAGCAAGTCAATTGCTTCTGCGGCTTCATAAGCTTCTTCGAGCAGATCATTCCGGATAGAAGTATGATTTTGTTCCTGATCCCAGGGGCATCCGCCGGGACTGCGGAGCAGTTTCATAATTTCGAGAAGATCATGAATATTATACTCTGCTTTCTGCGTATACTCTACCATGCAATCACCTGATTTCAGAAGCCACAAAACCGACTTTGCGATAGACTTTATTTAAAATCCTCTGGGAATAATGCAGTGCTTCGGCGGCGCATCTGGTATAGCATTCTTTCAGATATGCTTTATCAGCGATCAGCCGGGCATATTCTTCTCTGACAGGTGCAAGATGATCTGCAACAGCCTCACCGACAGCGATTTTAAAACTGCCATAGCCTTGACCGGCAAATTCTTTTTCTGCTTCTGGAATGGTTTTACCTGTAACGGCAGAATAAATTGTCAGCAGATTATTAATTCCGTCTTTGCCTTCCCGGAAAATAATTTCTGTTTCGCTGTCTGTCACTGCCCGTTTGCATTTTCTGATAATCGTGTCTTTATCATCCAGAATCAAAATCACAGCATTAGGATTTTCATCTGATTTTGACATTTTCTTACTTGGATCTTGTAACGACATCACTTTTGCGCCCACGGGAGCAACATAGCCTTCCGGGACGGTAAACGTCTCTCCATAGCGGCCATTAAATCGCCTTGCAATGGTTCTTGCAAGTTCCAGATGCTGCATCTGATCCGCACCCACCGGAACAAGATCGGCATTATACACCAGAATATCTGCCGCCATGAGTACGGGATAATCAAACAGGCCTGCATTCACATCATCAGGATGCCGCTGGCTTTTATCTTTAAACTGCGTCATTCTGGATAATTCTCCGAACTGCGTGGAGCAATTTAGAATCCAGGAAAGCTGGGCATGTGTTGGAACATGACTTTGAATAAATAACAAAGATTTATCAAGATCAATCCCACAGGCCAGAAGCTGGGCATAAGCTTCCAGCGTTTTCTGGCGGAGTTTTGCCGGATCAATCTTTACTGTCAAAGCATGTTCATCCACAACAGAATATACACAGCGATATTCTTCCTGTAAGGGCTTCCAATTCCGGATTGCGCCGATATAATTCCCAAGCGTAAAAGTTCCGGTTGGCTGAATGCCGCTGAAAATCAGCTTTTTCTGTTCTGCCTCGCTCATGCTTTTTTACCGCCTTCCGGCAGATTTTCGGCATCACGCAGCTGTGCTACACGGAGTGCGCCCATCACTTGCTGATATAAATAATAAACCACACGTTTTTCTTTTCCTTCTGTCTGGATTGTTCTAGGATCGATCTCTGCTCGGAAAGTTCCTCTTTTTGTCATCATATAAACAAAATGCTTTCCTGCCACTGGAAGTGGAAATTGAGAAGTTCTCTTACATGTTTTCTTGAGATCATTCGCATTGACAACCAGATTTCTGGCAGCCTGCACAACGGCTTTATATTTTGTCGATGCGCCTGTATATTCACTGCCATTATTAAAATACAGATTTGCTGCGCCATTGATAAAGCATACCATAGTCACCATCACAGTTTGACCCATTGGAATATCAATAATCATTCCATAGACTTCATCAGACTTGAATTTCATATTTGAAAACTGCACCGGAGGAATATGCAGGGCACTGTTTCTAGTAGCCAGATAACTTTGTGTGACCGGATACGGGTCAAGGGGGGAACGTCTTACAATTGCCATAATAATTTCCTTTCTTAATCAAACATTGTTTTTGTCAGCTGTCCCAGAACAGCAATTCCTTTATCAATATCCTCATCCTTAGGGGTGGAATAATTCAGCCGGAAAGAATATGTCACATCATTTTCAGAGACCATAAACGCATTTCCGGGGACAACTGCTATTTTATATTCCTGTACCGCTTTCTGGCAGAATCCTGTCATGTCACTCCCTTCGGGAAGTGTACACCACAGAAAAAGACCGCCTTCCGGCCTAGTATAGGAAACTTTCTTAGAAAAATGCTGTGCAATTCCATTCAGCATTCTTTCTGCCTTCTGCTGATAAATCACACGAAGGCCAGCTAGATGGGCATCAAAATCCACTGTTTGCATAAACTGATATGCCAGCATTTGGCCAAAATTATTCGTCTGCACATCAGAAACCTGTTTGCAGACAACCATTTTTGCAATGACTTCTTTCGGCGCAATGCCATATCCGACACGGATTCCCGGCGCAAGTACTTTGGAAAAGCTTCCGGCATAAATCACACGCCCATCTGTATCCATACTCTTGATTGTCGGCACATCTTCACCAGCAAAGCGCAAATCTCCATATGGATTATCTTCAATTATGATCACATCATATTTCTGCGCCAGTGCGTATAATTCTTTCCGTCGCTTCAGCGTTGTTGTTTTTCCGGTAGGATTCTGAAAATTAGGAATCAAATAAATCAGCTTTGTATTAGCATTTTCTTTCAATGCCTGTTCCAGTTTTTCCGGATTCATGCCTTCCTCATCCAGCGGAACGCCTACCAGATTGACATTATAAGATTTAAACGCATTTAGCGAGCCGATAAAGCTGGGAGCTTCGCAGATCAGCGTATCTCCCGGATTGCAGAGCGATTTGCAGGCCAGTTCCATCACTTGCTGTGCGCCAGAGGTGATAATCAGTTCTTCTGAGTCTGATTTAAAATTTCCCTGAGCTGTCATGCGTTCTTTCATGAGATCCCTGAGAGGAAGATAGCCCTCTGTAATACCATATTGCAGGACAGAAACCGGATCTTCCTGAAATAATTTTTCCGAGATTTCACGGACAGCCTTCACAGGAAACGCCTCCGGAGCAGGATTTCCAGCAGCGAAGGAAATCACTCCGGGAACGGATGTGAATTTTAAGATCTCACGAATGGCTGATGCTTGTAAATGAGATACTTTTTCAGAAAATTGGTAATTCATAGATCATCCTTCTTGATTTGATATTCTCTGTGACCTTCACAGAGTACTGTTACTATTATAGCACATAATTTTGATTTCGGCAACAGGATTTTTGAAAAAAATCTTGTTATTCCGAAAAAATTTTTCAGAACAGATCCGGAAAGGAGAAATCCATATGAAAAAACAAAGTTTTTTGCAAGGATCACTGCTATTGACAGGATCAGCAATTTTCGCAAAAATCTGCGGTGCATTGTTCAAACTCCCTCTGACAGCCCTATTAGGGGGCACAGGTATGGGATATTTCAGCTGTGCTTATGGCCTTTTTCTGCCAATATATGCTATATTCGTAACAGGCCTATCTACAGCAGTTGCCCGGCCAACAGCAGATTTTTCCGCAAGAGGAAAATATGCCTGTGCCCGGAAAGTCAGACAGATTGCAAGAATGCTATGTCTGGCTATGGGATTGGCCGGGATGGCGATCTGTGCCATCTTTTCCCGATTCTTTACACAGCAAACCGCCGCCAGTCCCGAAGCATGGCCAGCGGTCATGGCCATCGCTCCAGCTATTTTATTCTGCTGTCTAACAGCAGTAGAACGAGGCTATTATGAAGGATTATGCACCATGACCCCCACAGCCATTTCTCAGGCTCTGGAAGCATTGGCAAAATTAGCCTTTGGCTTGCTTTTCTGTCATCTCTTCATGCAGATTCCTTTTGTGCATGGCTCTCCCGAAAGTCGGGGCGCATGTGGGGCGGTGTTAGGCGTAACGCTCTCTACTGTCATAGGCTATCTTTCTCTTGTATGCAAAAACATCACACAAAAATCTCCCCTCACTTCTGAACCCGTTCCCACTGTCAGACATATCCTGAAACTGCTTTTGAAAATCATGATTCCGGCAGCATTGGGCGCACTTGTGACAAATCTCACTTCTTTGGCCGATCTGCTCACGATCATGCGATTATTTTCTGCAATGCTTCTTTCTGATCCAGCTGATTTTTATCAGAAAGCCGATCTTGCAAACGGCATTCCCCCCGAAGAAGCGGCAGCATTTGTATATGGTTCATTCATGGGCTTATCTATAACAGTATTCAATCTAGTGCCATCCTTAACGAATATGCTTGCCAAAAGTGTTCTTCCTTGCACGGCACAGGCCTGGTCAGCCGGTGATCATCGACAGGCCGCAGATTATGCCCGACAAGTATTATTATTAACCGGAATGCTTGCGATTCCTGCCGCATGGGGAATATTTGCCATTCCTGATGGAATTTTGATATTTCTATTTTCCGGGAAAGATGCCGAAATCCGGGCGGCCATTCCGGGATTGCGCTGGCTTGCGCCGGGATTGCTTTTTTTATGTCTATCATTCCCAGTATTCAGCCTATTACAAGCAATTGGCCGGGAAGATCTGCCTGTGAAAATCATGCTTCCGGGCGTAATTCTCAAGATCATAGGCAATTTATTTCTGATCCCTCATTTCTGCACGGCAGGAGCGGCGATTTCGACAAGCTTCTGTTATGGCTTTATCCTGATTTTTGCGCTGATCTGCTTACAAAAAGAATTAAAACAAGAACTCCATCTTGTAAAACCCTATTGTTTTCAGATCTGGGGAGGAATCTTATGCGCTGGAACAGCAAGAATTCTATATGATCGAATGCGTGAGCCTATTTCAGAACGTCCTGCTTTTATCATTGCTGTCATTTCCGCAATTATAATTTATGGATTTGTGCTGATTCTGACATCACAGGAAGATCTGAAACATTTGCTCATGCAGAAACAAAAATCCTGTATCTGAAATGATACAGGAATTTTTTTATAAAGCTATTAATAATATATCTGCTATAATTTTTCTTGACAAGCCCTGTTATGGTATGTTATACTTAATATGTATATCTGAATTTTATCAAAGCAGGTGATCTCATGTCAGAACAGAAAATTCCTGATACATCCGTGATTCTGGTATGTGCAGGAAATGCCTCCCGAATGGGCGGCATGAATAAAATCTTAATGCCATTAGGAAAATCCAATGTGATCGGTATATGCATGTCTGCATTTCAGAATTGCCCTGATATTACAGAAATCATCATCGTCACTAAACCGGAATATTTTGACAGCATCAAGGAAACGGCGCAGAAATTAAATATTTCTAAATTAACACATCTTACCCCCGGTGGTGACACCCGTCAGAAAAGCGTCATGCAGGGCTTGAAACTCGTCTCAAAAGATTCGTCTTATATCGCCATTCATGACGGTGCAAGGCCGCTTGTCAAAACGGAACATATTTCAAAAGTCATTCAAGATGCTCGTGTATTCGGTGGTGCGTCTCTGGGTGTCCCGGTCAAAGATACGATCAAAACCGTTGATGATGGCTTGATTATTGATACTCCTCCCCGGTCATCTCTCTATCTCACTCAAACACCCCAAGTCTTCCGGAAACGGCTCTATTTTGAAGCTGTTGACTTTGCACTTGAACATCAGCTTGATTTTACAGATGATTGTCAGCTTGTGGAAGCCATCGGCGGAAAAATTTATATGACCATCGGAGATTATTCTAATATTAAAATCACTACGCCCGAAGACAGGGCAGTTGCGGAGGCATTATTATGACAACGATCAGAATCGGGCACGGTTATGACGTGCATCAATTGACAGAAAACAGAAAACTCATTCTCGGAGGTGTCGAAATTCCACATTCTTTGGGATTAGTTGGCCATTCTGATGCAGATGTATTATTACATGCAATCTCTGATGCGCTTCTTGGTGCGCTCGCATTAGGAGATATTGGCAAGCATTTCCCGGATCATGATCCAGATTATGAGGGGGCAAATAGTCTCGATCTGCTTCGGCAGGTTGTGGCTTTGATCCAGAAAGAAGGGTATTGCCTTGGAAATCTGGATGCCATTCTCATTGCACAAAAACCTAAGCTTGCGCCTTATATCGATCAGATGCGTCAGAATATTGCAGAAGCCTGCCACGCAGATATTACACAGATCAGCGTCAAGGCCACCACAGAGGAACGGCTTGGCTTTACTGGCCGGGAAGAAGGTATTTCTGCACATTGTGTGGCATTGCTCGAAAAGAAATAAAACAAAATCTGATTTCTGACATATCATATAATATGATCTTCATGAAGGGGTGATATTTATGATCAGGGCAATCCTGCCGTCAGAAACACATGCCCGAAAAGCGCAGAAAATTCTGAAACAAAACGGATATTTCAGCGAAATCATTCGAGTAAATCAATTTCGCATTGGGTGTGGCTATGCGCTCAGAATCGCCGGAGAACCCGAAGAAATTCAGATGCTTCTGCTTTCGGCAAATATTCCTGTCAGGAGTCTGGAAAGAGAGCGTGACAGCTCATGACAGTGAATTTTGATAATGCTGCTACCACATTTCCGAAACCACCCGAAGTGCGGCTTGCTGTCGAAAAAGCAATTGCTTGGTATGGAAGTTCCGGAAGAGGAAGCCATCCTATTGCCGCCAGAGGTTCGGAACTGATTTATCATGCACGAGAAGATATTGCCGCATTTTTCGATGCTGAACCGGAAAATGTCGTCTTTACTGCAAATTGTACCCATGCGCTCAATCTTGCCATTCAGGGTATTGCCAAACAGGGCGGTCATGTGATTATCAGCAGTTTGGAGCATAATTCTGTTTCTCGTCCCGTCTATGCATTAGCCAGAAATCAGAAACTGCAATATAGTATCGCATCCGTCACAGCATCAGCATCAGAAACACTTGAAAATTTTGCTAAATTAATTCGATCAGATACGATTGCAATTATCTGCACCATTGCCAGCAATGTCACCGGGCAAATTCTGCCGTTTCGGGAAATCGGGGCATTATGTCAAGAAAAACAAATCTGTTTTATTGCCGATGGTGCACAGGCCTGTGGTGTGATTCCTGTCAGTCTTCGGGATCAGATTAATATTCTATGCACTGCCGGGCATAAAGGCTTATATGGCATTACCGGCACAGGCTTGCTGATTTCTGACGGAAAATATGCTATTCCGCCGTTGATGCAGGGCGGATCAGGAAGCATGTCTTTGCAACCCGAAATGCCGGATTTCCTTCCGGATGCATTGGAAGCCGGGACATTAAATGTCATCGGAGCGGCATCTCTCCGGGCTGGGGTGCGTTTTGTCAAACGAAAAGGCATTGAAAATATTTATCATACAGAAATGTCCCTCTGTGACAGATTCTGTGAACGAATGCAAAAGCTTCCGGATGTGATTCTATATCGGGAAGCCGGTGCGGATTATGTGCCAATTGTATCATTTAATATCCGTGGACGGCAGTCAGAAGAAATTGCAAATCAGCTTGCAAAACAAGGCTTTTGTCTGCGGGCAGGTCTGCATTGTGCGCCGCTGGCACATTATGCACTGCATACGATGGAGATTACAGAGGGTGCTGTTCGATTTTCTCCATCTGTCTTTTCCGGTATGCAGGAAACAGATCGGCTTTGTGATCTGATTAAAAAATTCGTGTAAACTATTGCAAAATTTCAGATTTTGTATTATAATGGATACCGGAGGGGTAATGCTCTCCGGTATCAAGAATTTTTAATGAAAGGATGTGCATCCCATGACAGGCCTGACAAATATTTTAGAATCTATCTATAGTGTTGTCCGTACAATGACATGGGTCGATTTTGTAGATATTACTCTGCTTTCGTATGTGATCTATTTTGTCCTGAAACTCATCCGTGAAACCAGAGCCGGACAGCTGTTTAAAGGCATTGCATTTCTGCTGGTGGTCTATATCATCGGCAAATTTATAGAATTAAAATCTATTACTTATATTCTCGAACGAATTTTTGATATTGGCATACTGGCTATTTTAATCATGTTTCAGCCAGAAGTGCGCCGGGCTGTCGAAAAACTCGGACATTCTAAGCTCGGCCTTCGGATGCTCCTGCCCGTTTCCTCAGATGAAGCAAGAGACACATGGGAAAAAGCCATTGATGAAATCTGCATTGCCTGTGAAAAAATGGGATCTGTCTGTACAGGGGCGATCATCGCCATTGAACGACAGACAAGACTCGGTGAACATGTGGATGATAAAAAAGCAACCTTCCTGAATGCTACCCCTAGTGAGAAATTATTAAGAGCAATTTTCTTTCATAATGCCCCCCTGCATGATGGTGCTGTCATCATCCGTGAAGGCATGATATTGGCCGCCGGCTGTTTCTTCCCTATGCCCCAAAAAGAAGAATTTGTAGATAAAGAACTTGGATCACGACACAGAGCCGCCATCGGCATGAGCGAAAATTCAGACGCTATTGTGATTGTCGTTTCAGAAGAAACCGGACAGATCTCTGTAGCCGATAACGGCACACTCACAAGAAATTTTAATTATGAATCCCTGAGAGAATATCTTACCAAAAGACTTATCCCCCAGCCTGTGGATAAAAAAGAATTTCTTGAAAAATTAGGCTTTCCATCTGCCCGGCATCAAAATCATGAACAAGAAGAGGTGAACCCAGAACATGAAAAAAATTCAGAATCCTGAAAAATTTTTTGATGATCTGATGAATACTCGTCCGGTCATGATTGCTTTATCCATCATCTGCGCCGTGCTAATCTGGTTCGCCGTTTCCATGACAGCCTATAAGACAACCCATGTCACTTTTAATCAGATTCCATTATCAACAGAACTCACCGGCACACCAGCCGAAGCCAATGGCCTTAGTGTCGTCTCCTGCGATGTGACCGCTGTCAATGTAGAACTCGAAGGCAGTCGTGCACAGATCGGCCGACTAACAGAAGAAGATCTCCATGCTGTTATTCATCCGGGAAGTATCACCAGCGCAGGCGAATTTTATTTTGAAATCGAAATTTCATCAGATAAAAATATTAATTTCAATGCTTCCAGCATTACCCCCTCTCATGCCACTGTTGTCCTTGATCGCATAGAATCAAGAACATATGATGTCACAGCGGCCTTCCCTAATGTACATGTCACTTCCGGCCATGCCATGGATAAAGAAGATGTGACCTGTGAGCCCTCTCAGATCGAAATCACTGGTGCAGCTGGTCTGCTGGATCAGATCAACCGAGTAGAAGTCTATTCTGAAAAATCTTTACAAATTGACAGCATGTATTCCCTCAATACAAATGAAGTCCGTCTCTATACGGATGAAGGCGCACTCATGGACAGCGACAGCCTGGAAATTCCTAATATTAATTTTCAAATTATCATCCCTGTATTAACCCAGAAAGAATTAAGCCTGACTTATGATATTCGAAATGCCCCCGGCGGTTTTGATCTGGATTGGCTTCGGGAACGTCTGCATTTATCAGAGGAAACCATTACACTCGCCTCCCAGACAAGCACTGTCTTTGCAGATCGGGAAAGCTGGAATATGGGCTTTATCAAACTAGATGACATCCGTCTTGATTATTCAACAGATTTCATAATCGAACCTGGAGAAGAATTTATTAATCAAAGCGGCTTTCAGCAAGTTTCCCTTACATTGGACAGTGAAGGCCTTTCCTCCAGAGTCTTCCAGATCGGGAAAGAAAATATTTCCGTCGTCAATGCGCCCAAGGCTTATGATTATAATATCATCACTCGAAGTATGACAATTACAGTAATCGGCGAAAAAGAAGAACTAGAACAGCTTAGCACACAAGATATTATTGTCACTGTTGATCTGTTAAATTATGATGTCTCACAAAGCACTTCTTTCAGCGCAGATGCTTCCGTTGCCTTCTATGATCATAGTAAAGTCTGGGCTGTGGGCGGTTATAAAATCGCATTGGATTTCGATGAAAAAGAAACAGAAACAACCTTTTCTACATCCTGAAAAAAATCCGGTTCTTTCTAAGAACCGGATTTTTCCTGTTTCTGACATTCCATTTTTCGAATTCTATATTGCATATCTTCTAATAATTTCCGATTTGCGGCTATCGTATCCCCTAATAATCCGATACTGATCGACTGAAACCCCATCATAATCAAAATCGCCGTCAAAATCAAAGATTGCACATGTCCATCACCATCCCCCATGGCCATGAAAATCAAAAAGCGAATCCCCAGCACCGCCCCTGATAAAAATAATAATCCTCCTACCATGCTGAAAAATTTCAATGGCTTATACATCACAAAAGCTCTTGTTATCACCATTGCGGAACGCTTGATATATCTCCACATGCTGGAAAATAATCGGGATGGCCTTGTCTCGGCATTCGTGCGGATGGGAACGGATGTCATTGCAATTTTATTATGTCCTGCCTGAATAATCGTCTCCAATGTATAAGTATATTCATTAATCACATTCATGCGTAAGGCAGCTTCCCGGCTGTATGCACGGAAACCACTGGGCGCATCAGGAATATCTGTTCCGGAAGCCACTCTTACCACCCAGCTCCCAAGATGCTGAAATTTCTTCTTTTTCCAAGAAAAATGCGCTGTCTGATCAATTGGCCGTTCTCCAATCACAATATCCGCCTTTTCCTCAAGAATCGGCGTGACCAGCTTGCCAATATCTTCCCCACAATATTGATTATCTGCATCTGTATTCACAATAATATCCGCCCCAAGATGCAGACAGGCATCCAGCCCCGCCATAAATCCCTTTGCCAGCCCTTTATTTTGCTTAAATGATACAATATGATGAAAGCCTAATTCTCTGGCTTTCTGCACAGTATGATCCTGACTCCCATCATTGATAATTAAATATTCAATCACATCAATACCGGGAATCTTCCGGGGCAAATCCCGGAACGCCTGTTCAAGCGTTTCTTCTTCGTTATAGCATGGTATCTGAATAATCAGCTTCAAATATGTCACTTCCTTTCTTTTTCTGTCAGAGATCTGAAAAATGCCTGATATTTTTCAATTATCACAGGCCAATCAAAATGCGAGCGGACATAATCCCTCCCATTCTGCCCCATCATGGCGGCAATTTCCGGATGATTCAAAAAATAATCCACACAGCCCTGAAAATCAGCATAATTCTGAAAATAAAGCCCTCCATCTGATTCACAGACAAAATTCTTTGTCACATTGCATTTTTCATGCACCAGCACAGGACGGCCACACAACCAGCTTTCCATGATCACCAGTGAAAAACTCTCATTCCGGGAGGGCTGACATAATAGCTCCGCCGCAGAAAATGCATGATATTTTTCCTGCTGTTCCAAAAATCCCAGATCTATCACATCTTTTGCTGAAATGCGTTCACCGCCCCCGATCAAAATCAATTTCAGTTCCGAAGGCCGGCGTTTTTTATATTCCTGAAAATACGAAAGCAAACTATCCAGATTTTTCCCCTTATCTTTCCGCCCTGCATAAATCAAGAATCTTTCCGGAATCCGGAATTTCTCCCGGAATACTTCCGGGGAAACAGAAATTGCTGTCTCCATGCCAATCCCCATGATCACAGATTTTATATTGCTCAAATCATAATATCTTTCTGTCAAAGCCCGTTCCGCAGAAGAATTAAAAATCATTCCGGCCGCTTTTGAATAGCATTTCTGATAACAATGCAGATAAAAATATGCTTCATCATGAAAACAGGGCAGAAGAATTGATTTCTCCGGACAAGCTTTGATAATATCATACGTTGTGCCGAACATGTACGGCATACAGATCCATGCTGCATAGTCTTCCTGATGCGAAATCAAATATTTGATCATGGCAGGACTATGAATCATTTCCCGGATAAATATTTCTTCTTCCTTCATCGAAACGGAAAGTGACTGCATCAGCCGGGCATTCACCCGATCAAATGCCGATCTGTTCCGCCGCCGTACCCGAAACCGCCGGACAGGTATCCCTTCCAGAATCTCCAATCCGGATTTATAATAATTCCTGTTCCAATCACTATGAAATTCTTTCACACAAGTTGTCAGCACTTCCAGCGCAATCCCTGCCCGATGCAAATGCCGGATCGTCTCACGGGCTTCCGCCTCCGCACCCCCTGGAATTTCTAATCCATACCAAGGAAGTACAAACCCTATCTTTTTCATGTGCCTTCCCCCAAAAATGCCTTTAGCTGATCAGAAAATAATTTCCGGATCTGATCATAATCAAATGCTTTCAGTCGTTCTCTTTGATTCGCTAAAATCTGATTTTTCAAATCTGCATCTGTCAGAATCCTCCGGATCAGAAAAGCTGTTTCCATCGGATTTTTCTCTTTCAGCAAAAATCCGCTCCCTCCTAATGTCCATGGAATAGCACTGCTTTTATAAGCAATCACAGGTAAATCAAAATGCATTGCTTCGATCAGGGGAACACAAAATCCTTCATGCTCACTCATGCATAAAAATATATCTGCAATATGATAATATGCCAATATTTCCGAAAATGGGATATGCCCTGTAAAAATCACATCATGCACAGCTAGCTTCTGCACATACTGCATCAGTCTGTCATGATAGCGTTCCATGCCGCTCCAGCTCCCTACTAGAAATAACCGGGAATCCGGATTGATATATCTCTGATAACAGGCAAACGCCGCTATCACATCTTCCTGTTTCTTATTCGGCGCAATCCTCCCGACAAATAATAAATTTACTTTGTGATCATCATAGGCTTTCAGAATCCGCCGGGCAGGTTTTTGATCATAATCTGAAAATGGGATCAGCACTGGCCGAATTTCGATCGGGCATTGATACCCAGCCTTCCGAAGCTCCTCCCGATTGAAATCCGAATCCGCAAGACAATAATCTATCTTATCCGCAAGATCATGCAGACCCTCCAGACCATATTTTGCATTCATTTCTGCTTGCAAATTATAATCATGAAAAAAATGCGGCGGTGTAATATTATGATAAATCATCA
>DJXD01000079.1:0-26482 GCA_002449585.1 Ruminococcus sp. UBA7013 | reverse complement strand
TGATAAATCATCATTTTCCGGCAGGGATACCCCGGAAGCAGATCATTCAGCTTTGATCCGGTAGACATATGATAAATCAATATATCCTGCTCTGTGATCATCGGTTCAGCATCATGCAGAGAAAATGAAGCCCCTTTCGGAAGACGGGCATCCACTGTTTCTGCATAAATAGCAGATTCATAATGCAATTCCTGCATCACCTGTTTCAGTGCCAATGCATCATTTCCCACTGCATCCCCGTAAGCAATCGTTGGTAAAAATTGAAAAATCTTCATTCATGCAATTCTCGCAATTTTTGATTTTCTTTCTGCAATGCCTTGATCTGACTTTGCAAAGCGGTCAGCTCCTGCTGATGCAAGGCCTGTTTCTGTTCTAATCTTATCATTCTATCATGCATTTCTGTGATTAAATCCGCTGTTTTCAGATTCACCATATTCTGCTCTGTCATGATGGGTATGACCTGAAATGTGATCATCTTCCGGATGCATTTTTTTAATGCTCTTGTCAAAAAATTCCCTGTGATTTCCGGATATAAATTAACCTGACTCTGCTGGATTCCAGCATGAATTTCTTCAAAAGCCGGAAGCTCCCCCTCTGGATTCTGTTTCTGAATCTCTTCCCGGATCTGCCTCATAATTTCCTCTGTGTGTATCTTTGTCATGATTAAAGCACCTCTGCAAAATTCCGTTTCAGCCGGGAAAATACCAGTTCCCCGATCACTAAACTTGCTATTCCAAATAAAAAAGCCGTCAGAAGCGTTGAAAGCTCCGGCACTCTCGCATAATATAACACATCTCGATATGCAATAATTACCGAAGTCATGGGATTTAAATAAAATAATCTCCGGATGTCCGGGTCTTCTATCATCTCTATTGGATATAACACTGGTGTCAAATAAATCCATGCCATTGTCACAATACTGAGAATATGTTCCATATCCCGGAAAAATACTGTCACAGCAGAAAATAATAATGCCAGTCCTAATGCCATTAAATATTCCACAATCATGATCAGCGGCAGGCAGGCAATTGCCTTTATATTCAACCCTACTCCTGAAATGATCACTACAATGAAAATAATAATAAACGTCAACAGCATGTTCACAAAACAGCTTGTCACATATGAAACCGGGATCACTTCCCTTGGAAAATAAATTTTAGAAACCAGATTTTTGGCCGATAAGATCGAACTTGATCCCCCCTGAATGCTCGATGAAAAAAAGATCCATGGAATCAGCGCAACAAATAAATATAAATAATATTTCTCTACCGGGCTGGATAATACAAATGAAAATGCAATTGTATACACAATCAGCTGAAACAACGGATTGATAAATGTCCATAAAAATCCAAGAACGCTCCCTTTATAACGCCCTCTCAGATCTTTCCGGACTAAACTGAAAATCATTTCCCGGTATGCATATAATTCTTTAATCAGATTCAAACAAATGCCCCCTTGATTTAGTATTTTTATTATACCCCCCCAAACCCCAAAAGTCAAGCGGATCAGATTTTTTTGTCAGATACAACAGAAAAAAGCATCCGAAGATGCTTTTTCTCTGTGATTCGATTAGCCATTTAACAGCCACTCATACATGCCTTCATACTGCTTTGCAGAATTATTCCAGCTGAAATCCTGCTGCATTCCACGACGGGCAATTTCATTCCAGTTGTCACGATAATTGAAAAATACAGACTTTGCATAATTCACTGATCCCAAAAATGCCTCTGACCAGAATTCTTTGAATGTAAATCCTGTTCCTGTCAGCTCAAATTCATTATAAGGCTGCACTGTATCTTTCAAACCGCCTGTCTCTCGCACCAGCGGCACAGCTCCATATCTCAGGGAAATCAACTGCGTCAAGCCACATGGCTCAAATCTCGATGGTACAAGCATCATATCAGCAGAAGCATACAGCATATGCGCCAGCCCATCATTATAGCAAATATTCGCTGATACATTTCCAGGATACCGCCCTGCAAAATACCGGAATGCATTTTCATATCCGGGTTCGCCTGTCCCAATTAAGATAAACTGTGTATTATCATCTAAAAATCTGTCAAATACATCACTCAGAAGATTCAGCCCTTTCTGATCCGTCAGCCGGGAAATCAGCCCGATCAGCATCTTGCGGCTATCCTGTTCCAAGCCAAGCTCTTCCTGAATTCTTCTCTTGTTTGCGGCTTTGCCTTCCAGAAAATCATCTACGCCATAAGTCTGAAGAATCTTCTTATCCTGCTGAGGGTCAAAAATGCTGTAATCAATACCATTCACAATGCCACGCAGAGAAGCCGATCTTGCTGAAAGCAGTCCCTCCAGATGCTCACCATATTCCGGCGTTTTGATCTCTTCTGCATACGTCTCGCTTACGGTTGTAATATAATCCGCATACACAAGCCCGCCTTTCAGCATATTAGCATCTTTATGAAATTCCAGCTTGTCAGGTGTGAACATATAATCCGGCAGCTGTGTATTCTTCTGAAATTCTTTGATATTCCACACACCCTGAAATTTCAAATTATGAATCGTCATAATGCTCTTCACACCCTGATAAAATGGATGTGTCGCAAATGTGGAATGCAGAAGCACAGGAATCAGCCCTGTCTGCCAGTCATGACAGTGAATAATATCCGGCCGGAATCCAATTACAGGCATCATTGCAAGAACCGCTTTGCAGAAAAACGTGAATCTTTCAATATCCCATTTTATGCTGTCACTGTATGGCGTTTCGCCGTTAAAATAATACTCATTATCTACATAATAATATGTAATCCCACAGTACTCATATTCCATGATACCAACATGTTCCTGACGGCCTGCATAATCCATATAAAAATGATGCCGGTAATGAAATGAATTTCTGTATCTGCCCGGAATGCAGGTATAAAACGGAATAATCACACGCACATCGAAACGAGATTTATCCAGATTTTTCGGGAGTGCGCCGACTACATCAGCAAGACCGCCCGTTTTTACAAAAGGCACGCATTCAGAAGCGGCGAAAAGAATGTTAGTCAAGGGAATTCCCTCCTTTAAAGTTATAGATTATAATTTAATTATACTCTTTTTTTCTCCAATAGTCAAGAGATTTTTCACATTTTTTTTGCATCTTTGTGTAAAAACACAAAATCGCAAAGCCCTGCTATTCCCTTATGAAAAGCAAAAAAATTTGAATTTTTCACCAAAAAAAAAAGACGAATTCAGAAAAAGTTGTGTCAAATAGAGAAAATTCCGTTTTTTCATTGACGAATGCTTTAATATCCTGTATAATAAAACCATAAATGATTTATTCAAAATTGCGGCTGTGCGCCTTTTCTGCGCTCGCTGCACTGAAAAAAAGAAAGGTGAAAGAGAGTATGACTTATCAGGAACTGGTAAAGAAAGTACAAACCGCACTGAAAAAAGCAGATGCTTCCGCCGTAACAGAACATATTGCCGCTCAGGTAAATGTTACTGGAGAAGCAGAAGGCGCATTCTACATTGAAATCAAAGACGGTGCAATCAAGGCAGAACCTTTTGATTATAATGACCGTGATTTCCTGCTCATTGCTGATGGTGCTGATGTTCTGGAGTTTGTACAGGGTAAAATCAAGCTGGAAGCCGCTACTGTTGACGGCAAAATTGCACATGAAGGCGATTGGGAGAAAGCACTGACACTGGATTCCGTTCTTCCTGTTAAGAAAACCGCCGCTAAAAAAACTGCTAAGACCAAGACAGAAGAACCTGCTCCGGAAGCTGAAAAAATCGAGGAAGCTCCTGCTCCGGAAACCAAGAAAGCCGCTAAAAAAGAAAAGAGCAAAGAAACCGCAGAAGTAACAGAATCTAAAAAGGCAGAACCTACAAAGCCTGTAAAAGAAGCCGCTGCTCCTGCTGAAAAAGTAGAGGAACAGCCTGCTCCTGCTGCAAAAACAGAGGATAAACCTGCTGCTCCTCCTAAGGCTGAAAAATCTACTAAAACTACTGCAAAATCTGCCGCCACAAAAGGCAAAACAGCCAGAAAAAACGCAAAGAAAAAATAATTTATCCATAAAAAAAGGGCGTTTCTATTCAGAAATGCCCTTGTATTATGCAATTTTACAAAAGTGAAAAAGACATGACAGCCGCCACGCCTTTTTCAGCAAAAATAAGAGAAAGAGGTTAGAAATCATTTTCCTTTTATTATTATACCAGAAAATTCACGTTGTGACAAGCCTTTTTTCAAAATTAAAAATTTTCGTATACCTGCACAAATTTTCAGCTTCTTTTTCGTTAAAATCAACAAAAGTATTCCAGAGAAAATAAAATTCCTGTCTGGCTCTTGCATTTTTTCAGAAATTATGCTATACTATTTTCACAGTATGGGGCGGCAAAAAACTCTTGACATTTTCATAAAAATGTGATATAATAAAAAATGGAGTTAGATCTCATTATAGTCTTTCTTATCAGTTCGGAATATAGGTGTGTGGGCCCTGTGCAATGCAGCACCGTGAACCATGTCAGGCGGGGCACCGAGCAGCATTAAGCGGTTTGTCTCATGTGCCGCAGTCAGCCTGCACACCTATGTTCCGAAAATTTTTTTGAATCCGGAAAGGGGCACTTTCATGTATCAGGCTTTATACAGAAAATGGCGGCCGCTCCGCTTTACTGATGTTCTCTCTCAGCCCATGATTACAACCACTTTGCAAAATCAGGTCAAATCCGGAACTACTGCTCATGCGTATCTCTTCACAGGCGCAAGAGGTACAGGAAAAACAACATGCGCCCGTATCCTTGCCAAAGCTGTTAACTGTGAGCATCCTCTCCCTGATGGGAATCCTTGTCTCACATGCGCCATTTGTCAGGATGCAGAAAAAAATATTCTCTCGGATCTTGTCGAAATTGATGCCGCTTCTAATAATAGTGTCGAAGATATTCGTGATCTCCGTGAGGCTACTGTTTATACCCCAGAACGATGCAAATATAAAATCTATATTATAGATGAGGTGCATATGCTCTCCGCTAGTGCCTTTAATGCTTTGCTCAAAATTATGGAAGAGCCTCCCGATTATGTGAAATTTATTCTCGCAACAACTGAAATTCATAAAGTCCCGGCAACAATTATTTCCCGTTGTCAGCGTTATGATTTCCGAAGAATCCAGCAGAAAGATCTTGTTTCCCGTCTCATGCATATCGCACAGGAAGAACAGATTTCCCTTACCCCTGAAGCCGCTGAACTCATGGCAAGATTATCTGACGGCGGAATGCGTGATGCTATCTCTCTTCTTGATCGATGCGCTGCTTGTGGGGAAACCATCACTGCACAGATCACTGCGGAAGCCGCTGGAGCAGCTGGACGTGATTATCTGCTCAAACTGCTCACAGCGATTTCTGAACAGAATACCGCTCAGGCCTTAACGATCATAGCAGAATTATATGATACTTCCAAAGATCTGCAAAGGCTATGTGAAGAATTAATTCTCATGTTCCGGGATATGCTTTTATTAAAATCCACAGGGGACACGGCATTATTGCACTGTATGGCAGAAGAAATTCCGGCATTGCAAACGCTCACGGCCGGACAGGATCTCTCCCAGATCATGCAGAATCTAACCATTCTCCAAAATTGTCGGGTTCGCATGGCAAGAGCCATTATCCCTCGTGTCGAATTAGAAATTTCTCTGATCCGGCTTTGTGATCCGCATCCGGTGCTACAATCTTCTGTCAGCAATGCAGAATTGCAATTTCTTTCTGACAGAATCAAACAGCTGGAACAGCATCAGCCAGAACCACCAGAACATCCCCTCATGAAGCCCCAGGCTTCTCCTGAACCTGATCCCAAACCAGAAGCTGATTTCTCTAAATTAAAATTAAGCGATTTTCAGCCCGTCACCCAATGGGCAGAAATTCTCGAACATTGTCAAAAATTAAATCCGGGTCTGCGTGGGACACTGGCAAATTCTACTGCTTCTGCATATGCCAATATTATACTGATCACTGCTGAAAATACGTTCTTTATGGAAATGTTCAGAAAAAAAGAAAATGCCAAATCTCTTAGCCAGGCAATCCGGGAAGTCATGGGAAAACCCTATGTTGTCCGGGCAAAATGTTCCGCTGAGGCCGTAAAGCCCCGACCAATTGAAGAATTATTAAAAAATGCTAAAAACAGCGGTATTCCTACAAACGCTGTCACATAAATTAAAATAATTAAAATCAAAAAGGAGTTTATCTTATGAGAGCAAGAATCCCAAGAGGGGCAAATCAGAATAATGCCCAGAATATGAATTCTATGATCCGTCAGGCACAGAAAATGCAGGATCAAATTACAGAACTGCAAGACGATATTGAAGCCCGTGAATTTACTGCAACCGCAGGCGGCGGCGCAGTGGAACTCGTCATGACTGGCAAAAAAACCATCAAATCCCTGACAATTCAGAAAGAAGTCATTGATCCCGAAGATGCAGAAACATTACAAGATCTAATTATCAGCGTTGTCAATGAAGCTGTGGAACAGATTGAACAGACAACAGAGGAAGAAATGAGCAAGATCACGGGCGGTGTTTCTCTGCCTGGCCTGTTTTAATCCATGGCAGGCTATGACGCATTGCCGCTGACTGTATTGACAGAACAATTTGCAAAACTGCCGGGTATCGGGATGAAATCCGCCGCCCGGCTTGCTTATCATGTCATGTCCATGCCGCCGGAAGAAGTCAGCACATTTGCAAATGCATTGCTGGAAGCCCGGACAAAAGTCCATTATTGTCAATGCTGTGAAAATCTCACAGATCAGGATCTTTGTCCCATATGCAGTGATGAAAGCCGGAATGCTTCTGTGATCTGCGTTGTGGAAACTCCAAAAGATATTTCTGCATTTGAACGCACTGGCGAATACAAAGGTGTTTATCATGTACTGCATGGGCTGATCTCACCAATGCGGAATATTCTCCCTGATGATTTAAAAATCCGTTCATTAGTGGCAAGAGTGCAGAGCGGCACAATTCAAGAGGTCATTATGGCGACAAATCCCACTGTAGAAGGGGATGCCACCGCTGCTTATCTTTCTCAGCTTCTCAAACCCCTGAATGTCAAAGTCACCCGTCTGGCCTTTGGTCTTCCTGTGGGCGGTCAGCTGGAATATGCTGATGAAATCACGTTATACAAAGCCCTTGAAAATAGAAATCTCATGTAAATCATGCCCATTCTGTGATATTGCAGAATGGGTATTTTTTCACTATTTTGTCAAATATTTGAATCAATTCTTAAATTAATACTAAAATTATTCACAATTTGGTTATCATTCACGAATTTGTGAAAAAAATTTCTACATAAAATTTCCGGAAAATTCATAAATTTCATAAATTGTTCACAAATTCTGTTCTGAAATATGCTATAATAATATTACAGACAGCACAGTGACTAAAATTTATTACCCTGTGCAATCAAATTTGTTCGTTATGATCCGCAAGTGATTTTTATATTTATGAAAGGAAGATTTATCATGATTTCAAGAAGCATGACCAACCGCATGAGAGCTGCTGCCATCGCTGCCATTATGTGCATCTCTGCTGCGTCCGTGACATTCCCGTCTATGGTGCAGACCTCTACCCTGACAGCTTCCGCCGCCGCCGTGACAATCAATAAGGCTCTGCCTGAAACAGAAGGCTCTAATGTCTATAAAGGCTATACTGCTGATCTCGCTGATAGTGGTATCAAGAAAATTACATTCACCCTCAAGGCTGATTATACTGGTAATTTCTCCTATGGCTTCGGCATCGGTACGGCTGACGCTCCCTATTGGATGGAATGGGATGGCAAGTCCTGGGTAGATACCAAGGATGGCACTGTCGAAGTTCCTGGCACTTCTGTTCCTGTTACTTCCGGTGAAGAATTTACCATCACGATTGATACATCTAGCTTGAATCTCAAATATGACCCGGCTACAGAAAAATATCCCGGTGAATTCCAGTTCAGAAATTATTATAGCAATAAAACTGGCACAATCACCGTAATTTCTGCCGCTGCTAATGATGATACTGCTACTACTCCTTCTGAAACTACTGCACCTACAGAAGACAAAACACAACCTTCTTCCGGCAGTGGTTCTACTGCTCTCACAGATGATACAACATCTGACTCCAGCAAGTACAGAGGTAATACTGCTGATCTCGCTTCTAGTGGTATCAAGAATATCACCATCACACTTGATACAGGTGATTATTCCGGCAATCTCTCCTATGGCTTCGGCATCGGCATCAAAGATTCCCCCTATTGGATGGAATGGGATGGTAAGTCCTGGGTGGATACAAAAGGCGGTACTGTCGAAGTAGCTGGCACTCAGGCCGCTGCTGTGGATGGTCAAGCTGTGATTGTAATCGATACTTCTAAGCTGGATCTGAAATATGACCCTGCTACATCTGAATATCCCGGTGAATTCGAATTCAGAAATTACTATAGCGCAGGCAATACCATCGCAATTAAATCTATCGTTGCAAATGGCAATGCTGAGCCCACTACGCCTGATACAACTGAACCTACTACAGAAGAAGATCAGCATAAACTCGCTAAAAAAGATGGCCAGACTACTACAAATGGCAAGAGCGGCACTTGGTCTTTCACTGATAATGGCGATGGTACTGGCACTATGACAGCTACACAGGCTCGTCAGCTTGAATTTGAAACTCCTCTCACCCTCACAAGAGGTTATGACGAAGAATATTATGCTGAACAGGGCGTTTCCCCTGTCGAGGGTACAGATCCGATCAACAGCCATAAATTCAAATTCCAGGATTTCGGCGTTAGCGGCATCGGCGCAAAAGGTAATATCACAGTTGAATCCCTGCAAGTCACCATCAAGAGTGAACAGGATGTCAAGAATTTCATGTATGGCGGCGGCTTGAATGTCCAGAATGGCTCGCCTGCTGATACAGAAGCCGCTAAAACCAAAGCCGGTGTTTCTATCTCAGAAAATGCAGGCTACTGGTATAACGATATGGGCGAAGAGAAAATTGAAGAATATGAAGCCGCTGGCGTAGAATTCGGCATCACTCCCGGTTATGGCTACTGGCTGTCTAATGAAGATAATCAACTTGGCTCTTATTTCAGTGTGATCTGGGACGTTCCCGAAGAAGTAAAACCCTATGAAACAGACGGTGAAATCTCTTTCCAATACTGGTATGGCGTTGAAAATACAGAAGAAGATTATGTTGAAATCGATACCGTTGACATGATGGGCGGTGTGCTGACTTATACTGAAAATCAGACATTTGATTATACCGCCAGCAAGAAAACAGAAGTCAACAAATCTATCAAAGCTGGTGATATGTCCGGAGAAATCAGCTTTATTGATGATCTGGGTCTGACTGCTGCTGATGATGTCAAAGCTGTTGTCTTCACTGTGTCCGCTTCTCAGGATCTGGAAAAATTAGTCTATGGCATTGGCGCATCCATCGGCGAAGATTGGAAACAGTGGTCTTCTGAAACAGAAAATTGGGACTATGTTGTCACAAATACCGCTTCCGGTGATGTGGAAATTGCTTGGATCGTTCCTGCTGGCGCAGATATTAACGAAGAATATGGCAATCTCCAGTTTGGCTATTGGTACGGCGGTAAGGGTGAAACAGAACTGGATTCTGTAACCCTCAAATCTGTTGAAGTATTCTATCATGAAACAGAAGAAGAAACGACTGAACCCACAACAGAACCTGTCACCGCTAGCAAATACGGCGATGTCAATGAAGATGGCGTTGTCAATATCATGGATGTTATCCTCCTGAATAAAGCCATCTATGGCAAGGCTGAACTGACCGCTCAGGGATTTGCAAATGCTGATGTCGATGTCAATGGCAGACCGGATTCTAATGACTCTCTGAATATCATGAAATTAATCATCAGACTGCTGACAGCAGATGACTTCCCGATTAAATAACGAATTTTAGTGATACCTCCATAATATAAAGCAAGGCCGGCTTTCTTAGAAGCCGGCTTTGCTTTTTTATAACGCAAATGACACGGGAAGAAGCTCCCTAAGCGTATATATCCGATCTTTCAGAATGATCTCAAAATCCTCTTCACAGAATTCTCTCATCACCTGCCGACATGCACCACATGGCGGACAAGATTCTGAAAGATTCCCCCCTGCAATCGCAATGGCCTTGAATTTCTTATGCCCATCAGAAATGGCTTTGAAAAATGCTGTCCGTTCAGCGCAGATTGTCAGCGAATAAGAAGCATTTTCAATATTACATCCTGTATAAATCTCTCCGGATTCTGTCAGGAGTGCCGCTCCTACTGCAAATCCTGAATATTTGCAATATGCCTGATTTCTGGCTTGTATGGCCATCTGCATCAGATCAGACATTGAATCTGAATTCAACAATATCACCATCCTGCATGATATATTCTTTCCCTTCGAGTCTTAATAATCCCTGCTCACGGGCGGCCGCCATAGAACCGCATTTTTCCAGATCTGAAAATGCAACAATCTCCGCACGGATAAAACCCTTTTCAAAATCTGTATGAATCTTTCCGGCGGCCTGCGGTGCTTTTGTCCCCCTCCGGATCGTCCAGGCTCTTACTTCCTGCTTCCCTGCTGTCAGAAAAGAAATTAATCCTAATAATTCATAGCCCGTCTGAATAATCCGATTTAATCCTGATTCTTCCAGTCCTAATTCTTCTAAAAACATCGCTTTATCTTCCGGACTCATATCTGCAATTTCCGCCTCGGTCTGTGCGCAGATCGGCAGAACAGCGGCATGTTCTTCTTCTGCAATCGCTTTCACAGCCTGATAATGCGCCTGCTGTTCCAGATCTCCCATAAAATCAGCTTCACAGAGATTGGCCGCATAGATCACAGGCTTTGCAGATAATAAAGGCGTATCCTGCATAAAAATTTCTTCATCTTCTGAAATTTCAAAACTCCGGGCGGATTTGCCCTCTTCAAGATGCGCCCCAAGACGTTCAAAGAAATCAACCTGAATCTGTGCTTTCTTATCCCCTTTCAGCAATTTCTTAGCCCTGTCAATGCGTCTCTGAATCATTTCCAGATCTGCAAAAATCAATTCTAAATTAATTGTCTCAATATCTCTTGCCGGATTGATGCTCCCATCTACATGAATAATATCCACATCTTCAAAACAGCGGACAACATGCACAATAGCATCTACTTCCCGGATGTCTGCTAAAAATTTATTTCCTAAGCCTTCCCCTTTGGATGCGCCCTTGACTAATCCGGCAATATCCACAAATTCCAGCGTCGCAGGCTTAAAGCTGTCCGGCTCATACATCTTAGCCAAATAATCCAGACGGCTGTCCGGTACGGATACTACACCAATATTTTTTTCAATCGTGCAAAATGGATAATTTGCAGACTGCGCTCCTGCATTTGTAAGCGCATTAAATAACGTACTCTTTCCGACATTCGGAAGTCCGACCATTCCTAATTTCATAAATCAATCTCCTGTTCCTTGTGTATTATGCTGATCATTAATATCCGCAATGATGCTGCTGCTTTTCATATTGAACTTTCCGTTTTTTGAAAATGCTTCATGTGGCTTTGCAGCCAGAATATACGCTTTCAGCTCTGTATGATCCAGCAGAATATTGCCGCTTCCACGGGCATCACCAATTCCAGTAATTTCTCCGCCCTCGGCATTGACTTTGATACTGCAATTTTTCACAGTAATATCTATCTCTCCGCCAATCGCTCCAATACAAGTCCCGAAATTGGATCTCATAAAGAAATCAGCGGCAATATCTGAAACAATAATATCCCCTTCGCCTTTATTCAACACACCTAAACCAATCACTTTCGTACCCGATCCACGGAAAGAAAGCGGGGCATTGCATCGAATATGCGTTTCTCCTGAAAAACTTCCCATGCCTACGCCACTGATCCCATTCACTTCGACAGAAATCTCACTATCCGGATTTGCATAGATCAGAGAATTGCCCTCACAGCATCCAATGCCGAGCGCATTCGGAGAACCTACTTCTACAGAAATTTTCCCGGATTCAAGACAAATATCAGAATCATCCGGATTTAATCCGCCGCCGATTCCAAGTCCTCTGTCACTATTGCAAATAATCTCCGTCCGGCCGGAAGATTCCAGCGTGATACAACCATAACTACTTTCACAATCTCCGCCGATTCCATAGCCAAATTTTGCATTGCAATCAATTCTGAGATCTCCTTCTCCTGTCAGATGGAAAAAAGTTCCCTCTGGTACACGAATACCTGTATAATTCAGCTGATTCTTTCCTTCTGCGATCAAAGTCAGCTGTGCATAATTTCCAATGCTGATGCAAGGTTTTTCCTGACAAATCATATTCACATTCTGGAAACGTACTTCACAACTATGATTTTCCATCACGGCGATATGCATGGGAACGATTCTTTCCGGATCGCCGATAATCGTCAGCTGATGCTGATAAATATGAATATCCGTATAATTCTGCAAAGCCAGTTCGACCAGATTAAGACTTTTATCCTGATGTGCATGATAAATCTTTTTCTGCATGGCAGAATTTTCCAGATTCGTATTCACAATCATATCCCGGATTTCTTTTGAAATCTCCTCCAGCAAATATGGCTTTGGCCTTGCGGTGAAAAATCCCTGAATCAGATCCACGCCCATCCGGATCAGCATTTTTAAATCTGCTTCTTCTTCTACGCCTTCAGCAAGGACAGTGATCTGATTTTCATGTGCATAATCAATAATTCCAGCAACTAACTGCTGTTTTCTGGGATCTTTGCAAATGCCTGAAATCAATTCTATATCTATCTTCACATACTGGGGCATATTTTTCAAAAGCGTCCCTGTATTGGCGTAACCGCTTCCATAATCATCAATCGCAAGCTGACATTTCATTTCCTGACAACGTTGTTTCAGCAAATTCAGCATCTGTTCTGATCCTTCTGACTGTTCAATAATTTCAATCACAATTTTTTCAAATAAATCCTGATATGTCAATCTTAATTCCGCAAAATCACTTTCACTTAATAAAGCCGTAGGAATCGAATTAATAAATAATTTTCGATCTGAAAATCGATTCTGATTTTCACTCAAGAATCTGGCGGCATTGAAAACCGTCGCTTTTTCGATCTCGTATAATCTTCCATATTTTTCAGCCAGAGCAATCATCTGTTCCGGGGAAAAATCCTCTGTCCTCATCAGCATTTCATAGCCAATAATTTCCCCTGTATGCGCTTCTATAATCGGCTGAAAATGATAGCTCAGCTGATTTTCTTTGATAATCGCATTAAATCGCTGTTCTTCCTGATATTCATCTTTTTTGCGTTCAAAATCATCCACAGAAAAGCGAATCATTGCATGATGGCTATCATGCTGGGTTTCAAATAAAGCAAATTCTGCATAAGTAATCAATTCCCGGAGGGTATGCCCTTCTGAAGGATAAAAGGCAAGACCTGCATGCAGATCAATAGCCGCTTCATTTTTGACAAGGGTCTGACCAAAATCATCCGAAATTCGACAAGCGGCAACCGCTTCCCGGATCTGCTGCATCTGCATCATAACACCCTGTTCTTCCGTATCCACAAAGCAGATAAAAAATTCCTGAAAACTTTTGACAGCAAAAATAATTTTCTCATCATGAAACCGGTTCAGTACTTCTCCTACCGATGCCATACAATCATCCGTACTCCGGGCAGAGGAAAAATCTGCTGTTTTATCCAGTCCAGTCACTCGAAGAGCCGCAATGCATAATTTTCTTGCATTCTGAATCTTCTTCTGCACAATGCTTGAAAATGCTGGAAATGTCAGCATATTTGTGACAGCATCATATTCTGTCTGCTGATCTATTTTTCTGGCAGTTCGATTTGTCATTTCCTCCAGAAAGCCGATTTCTTCATGACTGCGCCGAGTAATCTGCATACGCAGGTATCTTTTTTCCGCACCGATCTGAAACAGATATAAATTCTGTTCTTCCGGAACAGGATGTTGCCTTAATTTCTTCATTAATGCGTCATACTCTTCTTTGAAAACAGATTTAGAAACGCCGAAAATTCTCTGTGCATTTTCATCAAAAAAAGCTGTCTGGACAGCTTCTCTATAGACAAAGCAACCTATATTCGGAAACATATCTGAAAATACTTTCCAGTCATCGGAAATTGAAAAACGGTTCTGTCTGCTGAAAGAAAAAATTCCCAAAAAATTCACCCTTTCTAAATTTCAATTCTGTATTTTTATTTTAGCATATTTCTCCGGGAAATGCAAGTAGTTTTCTGAAACTCCGGACACAAATCCCAAAAACTACTTGCATTTTTGATCAGTCTATGCTAAAATAATAATATATATCACAGGAGGTATAAAAAATGATTAATTTTGGAAACGAATGGGATATACTCCTCAAAGATGAATTACATCAGGATTATTATTTAGAACTCCGGGAGTTTCTCAAAAATGAGTATCAGACACAAACCATCTATCCAGATATGCATGATATTTTCAATGCATTGAAGCTGACGAATTATAGCCAGGTTCGTGCGGTCATTCTGGGACAAGATCCTTATCATGGAGAAGGTCAGGCACATGGGCTTAGTTTTTCCGTCCGGAAAGGTGTCGCTGTGCCGAAATCGCTTCGCAATATTTACAAAGAAATTTTATCTGACACCGGTATTGATAATACAAAATCACACGGCGAGCTGACCAGCTGGGCAAAACAGGGCGTATTATTATTAAACACCGTCCTCACCGTCCGGGCACATACTCCGAATTCCCATCAGGGGAAAGGCTGGGAAATCTTCACAGATGAAATCATCCATCTGCTGAATATCCGGGAAGATCCGATTGTATTTTTATTATGGGGTGCTCCGGCCAGAAAGAAAAAAGCCTTGATCACAAACCCGAATCATCTTATTCTGGAAGCCGCTCATCCTAGCCCTCTCTCTGCCAATAAAGGCTTTTTTGGATGCCGTCATTTTTCTCAGACAAATCAGTTTCTGGAAGCGCATGGCTTTGCGCCCATCGACTGGCATATAGAATAATCACCTAAGGAAGTGGATTTATGCAAAAAAAATTATTTTACTCGTTCGAAGTGTTTCCCCCAAAACCGACAACGCCTATTGAAAAAATATCAGAATGCTTTGCACAGCTGGCAGAATTAAACCCTGATTTCATCAGCGTTACTTATGGGGCTGGCGGTGGTGTCAATGGCGGAAAAATTACCTGTGATCTCGCTGCCCGTCTCCGGGAAGAATATCATGTCAAACCTGTGGCACATCTCCCTTGTATTAATTATACAAAAGCAGAAATCTCCCAAGTATTGGCCGATTTCAAAGCCCATGGCATTACTGATATTTTAGCCCTCCGAGGAGATAAAAATCCGGATATTCCTGAAAAAAAAGATTTCAGATATGCCCGTGATCTCATTCAATTTATTCAATCACAGGGCGATTTCAAAATTTATGGCGCATGTTATCCAGAAACCCATCCGGAGGCTATCTCCTCTGCTTCTGATCTCAGACATCTCAAAGAAAAAGTAGATCAGGGCGCAAAACATCTGATCACACAGCTGTTTTTTGATAATCAAAGCTTTTATGACTTCCGGGAAAAATGCGAACTGCTCGGCATTGATGTTCCTATCGAAGCTGGTATTATGCCCGTTGTCAATGCCTCTCAGATTCAAAGAATGGTCAGCTTATGCGGCGCAAGTCTGCCAAGAAAATTTACTGTCATGATGCAAAGATTTGGCCATAGTCCCGAAGCCATCCGGGATGCTGGCATTGCTTATGCTGTGGATCAAATTGTTGATCTGATTGCAAATAATGCAGACGGGATTCATCTATATACTATGAATAATCCTTATGTTGCCAAAAGAATCACAGAAGCTGTATCCGGGATTCTGGGAAGGAAATCATCATGATCTCCCTGTCCTCCGTAGACAGAAAACAGGCTTTTCGCTATATGGGATTGCCCATAGAGCCGGATCTGCATTTTCAGCATTTGGCCGATGTCTGTGAAAAAAAATTGCTTTCCTCCATCGCCCCCCGCTATTGCTGGAAATTATTTCAAAAATCCGACCTGCAAACCCTCCTGATCGGTCAGGATATTCAAATCCATCTGGAACATTGTGATTCTGTGATCCTGTTCTGTGCCACCCTCTCACAAAGTACAGATGCCTGCATCAGAGCCGCACAGGCAGAGGATATTCTAAAAGGCATCATGATCGATGCCATGGCAAGCGCATTAACAGAACAGCTTTGTGATCAGGCAGAACAGGAAATGTTATCTAGCTTTCCAGAAAAATATCCTGCATGGCGGTTCAGTCCTGGTTATGGAGATCTGCCGCTGTCGATCCAGACAGATTTTCTCAGGCTGATCAATGCCGAAAAGCGTCTTGGAATCTGCGTCAGTGATGGCGGCCTTCTGATTCCTACAAAATCTGTCACAGCGATCACTGGCCTGTCAGATCAGCCTCTTCCCAAAGCAAAAAAAGGTTGTGCTATCTGCAATCTATCTCAAACATGCTTATATCGCAAGAAAGGAGTGCATTGTTCTTGAATCTGAAATCCGTATTGCAGGAACAGAAATTTTTAATACTCGATGGCGGAATGGGGACAATGCTCCAATCCGCTGGGCTGGAACTTGGGGGCATCCCCGAAATGTTGAATTTCACAGATCCGGATTTGATCACAAATATTCATCAAGCTTATGTCAAAGCCGGTGCAGATGTGATTTATACTAACACATTCGGCGCAAATCGCCTGAAAATGGTCAAAACTCATAAATCTGTACAGCAAATTATTCAGACCGCTGTGCAGAATGCAAAACGATCCGGCGCAAAATATATTGCACAGGATATAGGCCCTATTGGTCAGCTGTTAGAACCTACCGGAACATTGAAATTTGAAGAAGCCTATGACATTTTCCGTGAACAGATCGAAGCCGGAAATGATGCTGATTTGATTATATTAGAAACTATGACTGATCTATATGAAGTCCGGGCTGGTGTACTTGCTGCCCGTGAACATGGAAACGGCCGTCCGATTCTTGTCACTATGAGCTTTGAAGAAAATGGAAGAACATTTACAGGCTGTGAAATTCCTGCCATGGCTCTGACATTGGAAGGGCTTGGCGTTGATGCGATCGGCGTAAATTGCTCATTAGGCCCTGAAGAATTAACACCCATCGTTCAAGAGCTTTGCCAATGGACAACACTCCCCGTCATTGTCAAGCCAAATGCCGGACTTCCTGATCCTGTCACAAATACTTATGATTTTGACCCTCAAAAATTTGGAATCTGCTGTCAGGCATTCATCAAGATGGGCGCAACCATCCTCGGCGGATGCTGTGGCACAACCCCGGAACATATCAAGGCTCTTTCTGATATGATCCAATCACAATCCCCTGTCAAAAGAACCCTCTCCCTCCCGTCAGCGATCTGCTCAGCGAATCGGACAGTGATCATCAATCAGCCCCGGATCATCGGCGAAAGAATCAATCCCACTGGAAAAAAACGCTTCAAACAGGCATTGCTGGAACATGATACAGATTATATTCTAAATCAAGCCATTCAGCAAATTGATGCTGGTGCAGATATTCTTGATGTCAACGTTGGTCTGCCTCAGATCGATGAGGCCGAAATGATGCAGACAGCTGTCAAAGCCATTCAGGGAATCACAGATACCCCTTTGCAGCTGGATACTACTGATCCCAAAGCTTTGGAAGCTGGCTTAAGAATCTATAACGGTAAACCCATCGTGAATTCTGTCAATGGGGAAGAAGAATCTCTCTGTACTGTCCTCCCGTTGGTCAAAAAATATGGTGCGGCTGTTGTCGGATTAACACTGGATAAAAATGGCATTCCTAAAACCGCACAAGGGCGATTTGAAATAGCAGAACGCATTCTAAACCGTGCCTTAGCTTTGGGCATCCGCCGGGAAGATGTATTTATCGACTGCCTGACACTGACCGCTTCCGCCGAACAGGAGGGTGTTATGGAAACGCTCGAAGCTGTTCATCGAGTCAAAACAGAATTAGGCTTGCATACTGTCCTTGGCGTTTCTAATATCTCCTTTGGCCTTCCCAATCGAGAGCTTGTCACAAGAAATTTCCTCACAATGGCATTATATGCCGGGCTGGATCTGCCAATTATTAACCCTAATACCGAAAGCATGACTTCAGCCGTGCGGACATATAAATTATTAGCCAATATTGATAAAAACGCTGTTGACTTCATCGCACATTATGGCAATGATCAGCCCTCTGCTCCTGCACAGCCCAAATCACAAGAAATGACGCTTGCAACAGCGATTTCCTCCGGATTAAAATCCGAAGCCGGGAGCATTACAAAAAAATTACTGGAATCTACCGAAGCAATGACCATTGTCAATGAATTCTTGATTCCGGCTCTGGATCAGGCCGGGGCAGAATTTGAAAAAGGAAAAATCTTTCTTCCGCAGCTGATCTCTGCGGCATCTGCGGCACAATCTGCTTTTGAAGCGATCAAAGCCCATTTGTGTGAACATAGCTCTGAAACCGTCAGTCGGGGAACAATTGTCCTGGCTACTGTCAAGGGTGATATTCATGATATTGGCAAAAATATCGTCAAAATCTTGCTTGAAAATTATGGCTATGATGTAATTGATCTAGGAAAAGATGTCCCTTATGAAGCTGTGGCAGAAGCAACAGAAAAAAGTCATGCTCCACTTGTGGGATTATCCGCCCTGATGACAACCACACTCCCCTCTATGGAAAATACGATCAAACTTCTTCATGAGCGTTGTCCATGGTGTCAGACTGTGGTGGGAGGTGCTGTGCTAACTCCCGATTATGCGGAACAGATTGGTGCAGATTATTATGCCAAAGACGCAAAAGAAACAGTAGATATTGCTAAAAAAGTATTCCAGAATTGATTTTATATCAGGAAGGCGGATTTATGAAACCAGAATTATATTTATACGGCGGTGATCTGGCACAGTGAGCATTCTCAAAGGCAGAAAACCAGCCTGGAAACGAATTTTCGGCGCATTGCTGCTGATTCTCTTCCTACTTTCTGCAAGCAGCTATGCCATCCGGCTGAAAAAAATCTATACCGGCGAATTAATCGCAAATATTCCCGATCCGACGGAATATCCCGTCATGGGCGTGGATGTCTCACGTTATCAGGGAAATATCAACTGGCCTATGCTGGCTGCTCAAGATGTCAAATTTGCATTTATCAAAGCCACTGAGGGCAGTTCTTACCAAGATCCTTGTTTTTATGATAATTGGCAGGATGTCAGCAAAACAGAAATTTATGCTGGTGCTTATCATTTTTTTAGCTTCGAAAGCTCCGGCCGCACACAAGCTTTAAATTATATCCAGACTGTGGGAGAACTTTCCAATCATCTGCCGCCTGTGGTAGATCTGGAATTCTATGGAAATTATACAACAGATCCATTATCTAAAAAAGAAACCCGGATGATTCTGGATGAATTACTAGATACGCTGGAAGCGTATTATCAAGTAAAGCCTATTATTTATACCACAACAAAAGCATATTGCAGTTATCTCCTTGGCGGCTATGGAACATATCCGCTTTGGATCAGGAATACGTATCAGAAACCCATTGTTAACTGGAAATTCTGGCAGTATTCCGATGAGGGTAAGCTGGAAGGCTATGACGGCATCCAGCAGGATCATACTGAAATGTATATTGATTTAAATGTTTATCATGCTTCTTTTGATGAATTCCTGAAAGAGTTCTCTCTCTCTGAAAAACAGGAAAGCATGATTGACAAAGACACTAGAGAGACAAAGGAGACACCGACATGAAGCCTTTTTTTCTGAAATCCGTCTGCAAAGATTATATCTGGGGCGGAAATCTCCTCCGGGATTATGGAAAAACATCAAATAAAGATCGAATTGCTGAAAGCTGGGAGCTTTCCTGCCATCCAGACGGAGAAAGCATTATTGACTCCGGAGAATTCTACGGCATGACATTGACAGAATATCTGAAAAAATATCCCGAAGCATTAGGCAAAAATTGCGATCGCTTTGAAAAATTTCCTGTATTAGTCAAGCTGATTGATGCCAAGGAAAATTTATCAATTCAGGTGCATCCTGATAATGCCTATGCCAAAGCACATGAAAATGGACAATGGGGAAAATCAGAATTCTGGTATGTCATTCACGCAGAACCGGGCGCAGAAATTATTTATGGATTTTCGCAGGAAATCACCAAAGAACAATATCGGCTTGCAATTGAAAATCATATGCTGCTGGATTGGGTGCGGCATGTCCCTGTACATACTGGGGATATGTTCTATGTACCAGCCGGAACTGTCCATGCAATCGGAAAAGGCGTTCTGATGGCTGAAATTCAGCAAAATTCTAATTTGACTTACCGTGTTTATGACTACGATCGTGGCCGGGAGCTCCAGATCGAAAAGGCTCTTGATGTCACCAATCTGAAGCCAACCATTAATATTGTCCCCGGTACGCCCGTGATTCGTCCCGGCTATGCGGCGCAATATATGTGTAAAAGTGAATTCTTTACCGTTCAGAAAGTCCACGCCCATCAAAGTACCGTCGGCTATTTTGACAGCTTCCGTCATTTGCTGATTCTCGACGGGTCAGGCTTCCTTATGACCGAAGACGGTAAAATGGATATTGAAAAAGGCGACAGCATTTTTATTCCGGCCGGTGGCTTCTGCCCTATCCGGGGAAGATGCAAGGCCATCAAAACTTATATTTCTAAATTATGATACTATGCCGAAAGGCATAAATATAAAACAGGAGGAATTTTTTTATGAAATACTACATCGGAATCGACCTCGGCGGGACGAATATCGTTGCCGCAGTCGTCAACGAAAAGTATGAAATCATCACTAAGGCTAGCACCAGAACCAACAGACCCCGCCCCGCTCAGGAAATTGCGGATGATATGGCGGCAATGGCTGTGAAAGCCGCTCAGGAAGCAGGCATTACTCTGGATCAGATCGAATGGGTGGGTGTCGGTACGCCCGGTATTGCCAACAGTCAGACAGGTATTGTAGAATTCTCTAATAATCTGGGTTTTGAAAATACACCCCTTGCTGACATGATCCGGAAACACATCAATAAGCCCGTTTATATCGAAAATGATGCCAATGCAGCCGCTTATGGTGAATATCTGGCAGGTGCGGCAAAAGGTGCGGAAAATGCTGTTTGCATCACATTGGGAACAGGTGTCGGCGGTGGCATTATTATCAACGGCCAGATCTATGCAGGATCAAATTTCGGCGGCGCAGAAATCGGACATACTGTGATTCAGGTAGATGGCGCACCCTGTTCTTGTGGCCGCAAAGGCTGTTTTGAAGCCTACTCCTCTGCAACCGGGCTGATTCGCATGACAAAGGAAAAAATGGCACAGTTCCCGGATTCTAAACTGCATCAGATCACTGCTGAAAGAAATGGCAAAGTATCGGCAAGAACTGCATTTGATGCTATGCGTTTAGGAGATCAGCCGGCACAGGAAGTTGTAAATGATTATATCAAATATCTGGCTGCTGGAATCACTAATACGATCAATATTTTCCAGCCGGATGTACTCTGCATCGGCGGCGGTGTCTGCAATGAGGGCGATCCGCTTCTGCTTCCTATGAAAGCACTTGTTGAAAAAGAAGTCTACACACGCAATTCTTCCAAAAATGCCAAAATCGTAATTGCACAGCTTGGCAATGATGCCGGGCTGATCGGTGCGGCTTTTCTGGGCGCATCACATCAGTAATCAAAAAAAGCCTGCATTTTATGCAGGCTTTGACTTTTTTGCGGAACGGCTGTGTTTTCGTCTCTTCTCTTCATACATATTTTCATCCATCTCATTCAGGAAAATATCTGCTGTAGCCTCTGAATGATAAATACTATAGCCGATCGAGAAAGAAAGCTGATAAGGCTTTTGACTGGATTGATTATAATTCTTGACAGCTTTTCTTAGCTTATCCACAATTTCAATAATTTTATCTTCTTCCGATGTTCGCAGAATAATCACAAATTCATCCCCGGCAAATCTCACAGGCACACCATAAGAAGGCACGGCCTTCCGGATCAGATCGGCCGCATCTATCAAAGCTTCATCTCCGACAGAATGCCCAAACGTGTCATTAATATTTTTAAAATAATCCAGATCAATCATAATGCCACCAGAGGGCGTATTTTTCCGGGAAATATCATTAATTGTATAATCCAGATAATTGCGATTATATAGCTTTGTGAGCGGATCAATATAAGACAATTCATTCTGAAGACTCATATACATACCCGTCAGCCCTAATGCCGTACAGCACCATGCAAGCGAAACCCCATAAATAAAAAATTGCACTGTTGCTCCGACATAAATCGGCGTAATAAACATATAGATCGGGAAAAATCTGATTTTTCCATGCTCTTTATAATATCTCCTCCGGATCAAAAGACTATATGTTAAATATCCGAATGTGATCAAATAATGTGTATATCCGGCTGGACATCGGTGATAATAAAATTTCTCATCAATCGTAAACAGAAATTCAAATTTTAAATTTAAAATCACAGATAAGACCGCAATCAAAGCCGGAATTGCCTTCCAAGTATATTTTTTCAGCCGCTGTTCATCTTCATAGAGCCGCAAATCCACATAAATACACCAGCTGAATGATATTGTAATATTCGCAAGAAAAAGAAGTGTATCCCCTATCATGTGCAATTCTCTCATGCCGGGGAGGGCTTTTCCATCAATGATAAACGTAATCATTTCCATGATGCAGGAAAAGGCAGTCAAGCTAATCATCCACGTAAATAAATTATCACTGATCTGTCTTCTTTCCCGTACAAAATGACTACTGATCAAGAGAATCATCAAAAGCGTAAAGCCAATACAGTTTATCAGCACAATGGCCTGTATATTCATTCAGGAATTCATCTCCAAATAACAGGATTTTATTTATTATATCATATTACTTAAACGTTTTCAAGATGCTGATAAAAAATTTACAAATTGCACATAATTTCACTCCCTCTCAAAATTTACTTAAAATATGCTTTTAGTTTTCATGCCCCATTTGAAAAACTGTCATGAAATTATCACATTTCGGAGTATAATAATAATTACAGAAAGAAACAAGAACATCAGCACTTAGCTGAGTATCATAAATTAGTCTGAAAGGAAGATCACTATGTTAGATAATAATAATTTCAATCAAGATCAGCAAGAATATCAGGATACCCAGAATTATCATCAGAATTATGTTGATTTCTATCAGGGCAATCAGAACCCTGATCCGAATCGTAATCATAAAGGCAATGGCTTTTTGAAAGTAATCGCCGCTTTGGCCGCTGTGGCTGTTGTCTCCGTCTCCTCCGTTGAGATTTATAAAATGTTCGGTCAGAATCAGTCCGGCTGGACTTCCTCCGCTGACAGCGAATCAGCCAGCATCACAAAAGATGTATCCTCTCTCACAGACAGCAGTTCCTCCTCTGATCTCTCTTCTTCTAATGCCGCTGTGAATTCTACAGCTAACTGGATCAATATGGCTGCCCCGGAAAATTCTCTTAGTATTCCCGATATTGTTGAGAAAGCTCTCCCCTCTGTTGTCGGCATCAGTGCCACGTTTGAATATACCCCTTCTGCCCAAAGCTATTGGGGCTTCGGCTTCTATAACTACGGCAGCGGCAATCCCGGCCAAACTCAGCAAATGACCGGTACAGGTACAGGCATCGTTATGACAGAAGACGGCTATATCATCACAAATGCACATTGCATCTATGACAATGACAGTGATTATAAATGCGGAAAAGCCAAAAGTGTCAGCGTCGTAATGGGCGACGAAGCAGAAACAGAATATGACGCTCAAATCATCGGCTATGATCTCGAAACAGATTTAGCTGTCCTGAAAATCGATGCAACTGGTCTCACTCCTGCTGAATTCGGCAATAGTGATGATCTCCGGGTTGGTGAATTAGTCGTTGCCATCGGTAACCCCCTCGGCTTTGAATTATTCGGTACAACTACCGTTGGTATCGTTTCCGCTCTCAATCGTGAAGTTACTATTAATGAAAAAGATATGACCCTGATCCAGACAGATGCCGCTATTAATTCCGGCAACTCCGGCGGCCCTTTGCTCAATGGCTATGGCCAAGTAATCGGCATTAATTCCGCTAAAATGTCTTCCACTTATGGAAGCGCAAGCGTAGAAGGCTTAGGCTTTGCTATCCCGATCAGCGACGCAAAAGAAATTATTGAAGATCTGATTAATAACGGCTATGTCACCGGCCGCCCACAGTTCGGCATTACCGGCGTAACCGTCACCGAAGCAGATGCAGAACATTTCAGTATGCCGCAGGGTGTCTATGTCTATGGCGTGACCGAAGGCAGTGCCGCCGCAGAGGCTGGCATCCGTCAAGGCGATGTCATCACGGCTTTGGAAGATACCACAATCACCACTATGGATGAACTCAACGAAGCCAAAAATCAATATAATGCTGGTGATACAATCACTCTCACCATCTACCGTGCCGGCGAAACATTTGACGTACAAATCACCCTTCAGGAAGTACACCAGCAGGAAAATTAAGCCATCCTCTTTATTATTCTCCTTACAAGATAAGAAAAAACCGGATAGATCCTCTCTGTCCGGTTTTTTCTTTTGTACAAAATTTCTTTCCATTACTGGAAAAAATGGCCTGAAAAGGGCTTAAAAGCCTTACTTTTTGTGCAAAACACCTAAAAAAAAAGACTTTGTCCCGACAATATTTTAAAAGAAAATCAAGCAAGGGTGTTGACAATCTCTGAATTATGTGATAAAATATGTAATATAAAAACATTTGTGCATTGTTGTGCCTTGGCATTGTACTCATGTTTTCAGGGAAGCACAGTCCGCAGCGATATGCATAAGGCAGTTTATGTATACAACCCTGTTTCTGGCTGTCTGCCGGTGCTGATGCTAAGAATGAAGAAACAATCAAAGAAGAGAGAGGTAATCTAACAATGAAGAAGTCATTTCTGAGCAGAACAATGGCCGCAGCTGTGACTGTACCGTTTGCTCTGTCTCAAACTGTTCTGTTTGCTTCTTTTGCCGCTGGCGAGACAGAAGTGCAGACAAGTGTTATTGATACTTTTAATGTCGAAACGTTCACAAATGTTCCTGTCAAGAACACTGTTTCTGAAATCAAAGAAATAGAACCGTTTCACATCTATGAACAAGATTCCATCTGGAATGAAAGAGTATATGCCGCCCTCAATACCATGAAGGGCAATTCCTATGATCTTGAAGTTGCTCCCCTCGTGGAACAAATCAAGCGCATTGAAGGCAAATGGTACACAGACATCTTTGAAAATGCTACCTCTGCCGTCGCAGAAGTAAAAAGTAATTCCGTTGTCATTACTGTGGATTTCACTTTTCCAGAAACAAAACAGAATGAAATCAAAGATAAAGTTGTTAATAGAATCGTTAGCGCAGATTCTCATATTGACAGACAAGTTGCAGAAGATTCCATTACTGTGGATACTCTGAAAAATGCAAATGCTCAGGCCATTATCACCATCCGCACAGATGAAATTAATTCTGGTAAAAAAGTATCATTCTCTGTTGTTGGTAAAACAGATCAGGGTGATGTAAATTCTATCCAGGATGCTTATGATTACGCTGACAGCAAAATCAACACTTTCAGAGATGAGCTGGTTTCTGGTGCAAAAAAAGTTGTCGCTATCTATCAGCAGGAACTGGATACTGCAACTGCAAAATTCAAGTCTCTGGAAGCTGCTGGCCTTGATACTACTGCTGCTCAAGAAGAAGTAAATGCCGCTCAGCAAAAGCTTGATGATGCAAATTATCTCGTTGAAACTGCTGTTGATAAGCAGATTAACAGATATCGTTCTAAACTCGACAAGGCCAAGAAAAAAGCAGATAACGCTCTGCTCAAAAATACAACACAGACCTATACAGGTGCAAATTATGACGAAGTGCTCAGAACTGCTAGAGCACAGGCCGATGCAAAGGCAAAAGATGGCACTGCCGCTCAGAAAATCGTCAACAGAATCCCTGATTCCCTCGATGCTGTTCTGAATAATAACACTGCTGTGAATGTTTATGCTGAAGTCATCCGTCAGCTTACCAAAATCGCAAATGCTGAAAGCTATGCGATCGATATGCCGCTTGAAACACTGGTTTCCACTGCAAAAGATTTCTATGATGTGGAAGTCAATGCAACAATTGCAAATGGAGATGCTTCCGGTGATACAACTGCTTATTTAGCAGATAACCTCACTGATGCTGATATAGATTATTATTACTCCTATTTCAATGACCTGCTGGCCGCTCAGAATAAAGAAGTAGATACTCTTACTACTTATAAAATGCTGGAAGCTTCCGGAAGTGAAACATATTCTTCCCTCTCCGGTGATGGTACATTGAACATCAAGAGAGTGATCGAAATCACCACTAAGGATAAGGAAGAAACTACTACTTCTTCTACAACTGCTACCAGCACAGAAAGCACAACATCCGCATCCGAAACCACCAGCACAGAAAGCACTACTTCTGGATCTGAAACGACTAATACCGAATCTACAA
>DJXD01000010.1 GCA_002449585.1 Ruminococcus sp. UBA7013 | reverse complement strand
ATGAAAAATAATATGATATACTATATTCAGACATAATCGTGAGAAAACCGTTACCAACAGAAAAGGCACTCACATGTATCTTGAAAAGTTAAGATAGGAGGTTTTACTGTCTAATCGTACAGTATGTAAAATCTTAAACGTAAAATCCGGATTTTGTGAGAGAACCACAGACACTCACAATTACATCAAAGTATATCTTTGGTGTAAAGGGCGTTGTCAACCGCCCCACGATGTCGGGTCAGTCCGCCAGATGGCGTTCTAAACTACCGGATACTGACAAGCCCACGCCCCTTAGGCGGTGGGCAGTTGACAGATAGCAAGAACCTCTCTTTTTAATTTCAAAAAAATTTCAGAAAACCCTTGACAAATGATTGATTTTGTGCTATAATAAATTTGTTGAGCGGATTTTCTAAATCGCCGCTGTGGTGGAATGGCAGACACAAGGGACTTAAAATCCCTCGGAGTAACATCCGTACCGGTTCAAGTCCGGTCAGCGGCATCATGAGCAGGTTTCTTTTAGAAATCTGCTTTTTTTATGTATGCATTCCGGGCGCAGAGGAATGATTATGCGCCCGGTTTTTTCACATGCAGAATTATTTTTTATTAGGAACGTGATATTTCTGATTAAAATCTTTTTTGATATTCTGAAGCCGTACTTTATCCTCTTCCCGTTTCTTCTTAGCATTGACTTCGATCTGCTGTACTTCGTCAATACCTGTGGTAATGGTTTTCCAAGCAGATTCCAGTGTTTCGATCTGGATGGAACTGCCGGAAGCAAGGCGAGCGGTTTGCTTTGCCTGTTCTACCGTATTCTGTGCATTACGGAGAAGCAGTTCATTAGTTTTCTTATCGAGCTCAGACATAGCCTCAGCCTGAATTTTCTGTTGTTTCAGCAGCATAGCTTGTGCAAGAGCCTGTTTGAATACAGGAAGGGTAATAATAATCGCAGATTCCATTTTTCTGTATAAATTATAATTGCTGAATTCCATGGTTTTGATCATCGGAACGCTTTCCAGGGCGATCATTTCGGCTGTTCTCAGGTCAGCAACACGCTGTTCCAGAAGGGAAAGCCCTTGCTGATAAGACTGTAACTGAAATCTAAGATCCTGGTTTCCGGTGGTTTCTAATTCTGTCTGTGTTTCATCAATAGCGGCCTGAATTTCACGGCAGCCCTGTTCACCGGCATAAATATATTCTTCGAGATCATGGAAAAATTGTACATTCGCATCAAACATTGTGCCGAGTTTTTTATTAGACTGCCGAATGTCTTCCTGATATTTCCGGAGTTCAATATAGATTTTTTCAATTTCTGATCCCATAGTATTATATTTTTTCAGAATCTTTTCTACCTGTGCTTGTGCCTTATTAAATAATTTCTGAATGCCCTTAGGTTCTTTCAGCTCATCAATATTGAACTGATCCATGATTTTAGACAATGCTTTCAGCATTTCGCTTGATTCACTCAGCTGATTCATACTCATATTATTCAGAACAGCATCAGAAGCTTTTGAAATAGATTCTGCCGCTTCTGCGCCAAAAGAAACGATTGTTCCCATATCAGAAATATCAATCGTACTGGTCAGCTGATCAATTTTATTCATGTCCATATTCTGAACAACCTGATCTTTATCAGCAACAATATCATACTGCTGTACAGGTTCAATACTGGTGACTTCTGTTTTTGCAACATCTGCATTGACAACCGGAGCAGATTCTGCATTTCGTTTAGGATGGTTTAAATTAATAGCCATAATGTTTTATCTCCTTTTTTTAAATAAATTCCCAAAGGGATTGGGTTTATAGGGCTTGCCAGAAAATTTGCGGATGTCCGGTACTCGCATATCATACCGATATTCACCAATCTGATGCTCTTCCATCATGTTTTTCTGGAAAAATTTTTCAACGCATTGATAGCCTGTCGGTACAAGAAATAAAATATCAAAGCCGATCAGATTCAGAAAAGCAATAATAATAGTATCTTCAATAGAAATCATTTTTTCATCGGCAATAATATATATCAGCTTTGGATTTTTTTTCGTAAAATCAAATTTCTGGATTTCACGGACAAGATCTAAATTCAGATTTAGCACTGTGGCGAGGATCGTGTATTCCGTGCCGTTTTCATAAGTACCACGGATGATTTTTTGATCCAGAAGCAATTGCAGCTTATCAAGCATATGTTCCTGAATTTCAGGCCTTAAAAAGCCATAGGCATAATTGACATGATTTTTAATTCTATCTCTCTGTACTCGCTGATTTATCAGGAAATCAGAGACATAAGGCCGGATAGGATTCTGTGTATTAGCATCCATAAAAGGCGCACGGAGGATCACATAAGGGCTTTCAGCCATCAGTTCTTTTGCCGCTTCCCAATAGCGTTTTTCATCTCCATCTCTGACACCAGAAATTTTTGCAAAAATAACAGGAACTGTCACAATGCCGCCTTCTGTGCTGAAATTCGGCCTCATGCTGACATCTTCTTTCCAATACAGCGCAATTTCTTCATATGTCGTCCGGAGTGTGACAGCATTGGCACGTCCATATTGTTGATTGCGATATAAACCAGAATCTTGATACATCAGAGAATCCAGCTCCCGCTCTGCATGATATGCTGTCGTACCAAGGCGAATTTCAGAAATATCTTTCGGATATTGTGTGATCGGCAAAGAATCCTGAAAATGCTGTTCATATAAAAGCGAATCTTCCAGACAGCATTTCTGACGGGGATCAGGCAATAATATTAGAATATCCACGGGAAGGCGTGCCATAAATTTCAAAAATAAGGCTTCTTTTTCATTCTTACATCCGCCAAGATATAAAATACAGCCTAATTCCGGCATTTTCCATGCATGAAATAATTCTGCCTGATATTTTTTCAGCCAGCAAAGTACAGAAATGCCAAGACTGCTGAGTTTTCCTTGATTCATATCTGGTTTTGCGGCTTCCTCCAGCATAACATCCATAAAGCTTTTCTGCATGAGCCGCTGCAATTGGAGATTGGCTGAATAATTCAGATTAGTGGATAGATCAGCAATCATATCTTGTGTTCTTGTGGTATTATTCCGATGAATTGCATTTACTTCCTGTGGCGAGGGCATAGGAAATTCCTGATCTAATACAATTACTGGTCTGTTTTCCTGTTTCAGCTGGGAATAAATATGATATAATGCGCTTGGATATGTCTGCTTTTCTTCTACGCCAAACATGCGACAATAGCAGTTATAAAATAATTTAGAATCCGTCCCACGCTGTGCCGGATTTTTCCGGATGCTTTCAAAAACAGAATCATGCTCATTGAGCCATGCATTTGTGCAATTCATGATTTCGGGGGGTGTACCATATAGCCGCCGCTGACTCACTTCCTGCTGAATATCCTGCCGGATCTGTTTCAGGCTGAATCCTTCTGGAAATGCCTGCATTCCGGGAAGTGTCAGAAGTTCTGAATAGATAGAGCCCGGATCTTGTTTTAAATATTCAGCATCTCCCTGATATTCCAGCATAATCACATCACAGCCAGCATGTGCCAGCACAGAGATCAATAATAATTCATGGCTGGAAATCCGCCCTTCATAGAGAATCTTGGGAAGCTGTGCGCTTCCGAGCTGACTGAGAATTCTTTCAAATTTATAATACAGCCAGCACATGAATTTAATATATACATTCTTGAGAACGCTTTCCGGTTTTCCAGCTTTTCGCAGGCCATCCAATGTATCATAGATAGAAGAGGAGACGGCTGTACACTGCTGAGCATTCATGCGAGGTAGCCATTTTTGCAGACTTCCGCTGATAAAGCCGACTCTCATCTGAAAATCAGATCCCATTTGTTCCTGATAATAAGCCAAATTCTGATTTGTTGGGTTGGAAATGCCGCCTTCCAGAATGACACCATTCTGTCTGGCAGTGTTATAATATTTCCGGATAAATGCTTTGATTTCCGGAAGATAACCGCTGATTCGATAACAATAGACACCTTGTTCCCGGCGGCGGTTCAGATCTGTAAAAAAATCATCTAAATTCTGGATTTTCTGGTATTCCAACATGAAAACAGCTTCTTTCCGTTTGTTAATATATTTATTTTATCATAAATCAGAAATTTTGTCAAGAAAATTCAGCGATTATTTACAGACTCAGGATATAAATCATGATTTGCGAGCCGATCCCAGGCAACTTTTTCCCATGGTGTGCCAGATCTGCCGTAATTACAGTATGGATCAATAGAGATGCCGCCACGTGGCAAGAATTTCCCCCAGACTTCAATATATTTGGGATTCATGAGCTGAATTAAATCATTCATGATAATATTAACACAATCCTCATGAAAATCCCCATGATTCCGGAAGCTGAATAAATATAATTTCAGTGATTTACTTTCTACCATTTTGACATCTGGGACATAAGAAATATAAATCGTGGCGAAATCTGGCTGTCCTGTGATCGGGCAAAGACTTGTAAATTCTGGGCAGTTAAATTTGACAAAATAATCATGATCCTGATGCTTGTTAACAAATGTTTCCAATACTTCAGGTTGATAATCAAACGAATAATCTGTATGCTGATTTCCCAGCAAGGAAATATTTCCCTGTTCTTCTTTTGTGCGCATATTATATGCCCCTTTCATCATTTCATGTTATTCTCCTATAGATACAGGAGTATTTTTTTCTTCCAGCTCATCTGCAAAATTTGCTGAAATAAAACCATAAGTGATAGTCTCATCATCAGGGGTTCGCCGGATAAGAACGGCTTCATGTCCCGGTTTCAGCAAAACAGAATCATCACAGAATAAAATTCTTGTATAATTAATATGATTTTTGGCACAATATTTTATTTCTTCTTTTGCAAAAACAAAATCAGCTGTCTGTATCATTTTTCTTAGCTTCTTTTTAGAATGAAATTCACTCAAATTTGCAAAAAAGAGCATCATTGCAAAAATTCCAATAAATAAAAGAAAAGCGGCTAAAACTGATCCTCCGGCATTTGCTTTTAAAAATAGGAGAATGCAAATAATAATTGCTATCACAAATATAAATCCCTCTATGATAATTTCTTTCAAGAGAGGTTTCAAAGCTTCCTCACTGATTTTTTTTTAAATTTTATTTTTATCTTTTTCCGGGAGGAGTTCTGGTTTTTGCCATTCATGATGCATTCCGTCCATAAAAATCCCTCCAAGGATCTTGTATCCCATTTGCCGCAAATGCCGCCGCTCTATCCCGACAAGTGCCGCAGATGCCGCAGGGTTTTTCTTTGCCTTCATAACAGCTCCATGTTAATTGATAGGGAACTTTTAAAGATAATCCTGTTTTGATAACTTCAGCTTTTGTGAGATTTACAAAAGGTGCTTCAATCCGGAGCTGTTCACCGCTTCCCAGATAGATCGCCTGATTCATGGCCTGATTGAAGGCATCACTGCAATCAGGATAAGCATTTCCAGCGGCATCATCACTATGTGCGCCATAATAGATAACTTCACAGCCATGAGATAACGCAATACTCGCTGCTGATGATAGAAATAATCCATTCCGGAATGGTACATAGGTAGATACTGGCTTTCCGTCTGATTCAACTAATTGTTCTGCATAGCTTGTTTTAGGGATTTCCGTATCTGATCCGACCAGCAGGGAACAATTAGAATCTTGAAAGATCACTGATAAATCTAATATCTGAAATTTCACATGATAATAATCTGCTATTTTTCGGGAATATTCTAATTCTTTCTGATGCTTCTGCCCGTAGTATATCGCTAAGGCAAGCACTTCCTCTGCGCCATAGGTTTCCACTGCCAATGCCAAACAAGTAGCACTATCAACGCCGCCGCTTGTCAATACTAATGCTTTCATAATATCAACTCCTGTAAATTTTTATCCGTGCGAAATGCGCCCTTGAATGTCTTTGTAATGGTTTTAGCGGAAGCATTTCGGATGCCTCTGGCTGTCATGCAGCTATGTGATCCGGTGATCAGTACCCCCACATCAGGAGAGCCAGAAGCTTCGGCAATAATTTCTGCAATATCATTTCCAAGCCGCTCCTGCAATTGTAGACGTTTAGCGGCCATATCGCAGATCCGGGCGATTTTGCTCAGGCCAAGCACCCGCTCTCGTGGAACATAGGCAACATTGACATGCATATCATACATCAAGGCCATATGATGCTCACAATAGCTAAATACTTGAATATCTTTCATGACGACGGCAGAATCTGTATTTTCAGCATTCAGCATAGAAAACGTTTTTCCGAATTTTTCCGCAATTTCATGATTAGAATAATTTTCTCCTTCAAGCACTTCTGCCAGCATACGGGCGACACGATCGGGCGTTTCCTGTAGGCCTTCCCGTTCTGGATCTTCTCCGATCGCTTCTAGTAGTCCTTTAATATGATATTTGATTTTTTCCTGATTGATCATGATTACACTCCTTTCTGTTCCGGATTCCAGATATATTTATGCAACTGTAACTGCAATCTGACCTGATTCAGCTGATGTGCTTTCAGAAAATCCACGATTTCGGCCGGGGAAATCTGACCAAAGACCGGGCTAATATAGATTTGACATTTTTCTGAAAGATGATAGTTTTGAATGATTTCAAGCGTTTTATTCAGATCTTGATGGCTTCCGGCAACGAATTTGATAACATCCTGTTGGGGATCAAGATATTGATAATTTTCTATCAGCATATGCGATTCCATACCGCTAGAAGGAAGCTTATAATCCAGCGTAAATGCTGGCCGAAATGTCTGCATTGCCAGTTTTTGAATCAAGATACTGCCATTTGTTTCGATCTCGACATGATGCCCCTGTTTCATGCATTCTGTAATCAGCAGATCTATATTTTCCTGTAGCAAAGGCTCTCCGCCAGTGAGGGTGATATTTTTCACACCGGATTGTTTTGCCAGATCAGTCAGCTGATGCAATGTGAATAGCTGTGCGGGGGCATTCTCTTGATTTGACCAGCGTGTATCACAATAAGAACAGGATAAATTGCATTTTCGAAAGCGGATAAAGAAAGCAAGTTCTCCGGCAAGTCTGCCTTCTCCGTTGATGCTGACAAATGTTTCTGTTATTGGATATTTGATTTCATTCATGGCGATATACAGCACAATTATCAGGTGTTTCCCATACTGTGACTTGATAGATGGGAAGCATCTGCAATGCTTCGAAGAAATATTTTGCGAAATTTTCAGCTGTAGGCCGGAAGGGAACAGGAATCAGCCGGAAATGTTCTTCTGTCAAAGCTTCAATAGTTTTTGCTTTGAGCGTATGCGCTTCATAGATCAAGGCATGATCAAAGCTATCTGCCAGATCACGAACGGCCTTTTTCAGATCGCCGAAATCCAGAAGCATTCCTCTTTGCTGACCATTTTCCTGTAAAGAATCGCCCTTAATGATCACTTCTATTTGCCAGTGATGGCCATGCAGATTGGCGCATTTCCCCTGATACCCGGCTAAAAAATGCGCACTGTCAAAAGATGCTGATGTTTTTAATTCATACATCAAGTTTCACCTCAATAAAAAATGCAGACTCTGAGAGCCTGCATCAGATTTTTTCATCAAGCCCTGTTTTGTTCAGGCAGGTATTTCAGGTACTGCCATTATTATTATAGCATGATATTTTTGAGTTGTCAAGTCAGATAATCAGATTTCCGGTTTTATCAGCGATCTGAATTTTTACAGAAGTTCCGGAATTGAATTCCAGATAATCCTGTTCCATGCCATCGCTAAAAATAACGCCATTCTGAGGCATAAGAGAGATCAGCTCCATTTCATGTGCGATTTTGCCGAATACAATATTTGTCCCGGTTGCCCTTGATGGAAACGGTTCACGGACGGTGAAATATAAATAATCTGATCCGGCATGAAAATCCGCCGGGATGGATAATTTCCGGGAAATGCCATAATATTGATCAATTCCCGATGCGCCAGCAAGAATGCCTTTTAACCAGCCTGTCGAGCCAAGCCCTGTGGAGATGATCACACCGCTGGAAGATTGAATTTCTTTTTTCCCATCAAGATGAATTTCATATCTTGCGGAAGCATGAGTTTTCTGACCAATAAATAAATCATTGACAGCATATAATTTCTGACCATCATTCAGAATAGCGGCGGCCAGTGTTACACATTTTACAGATCGCTTCTGTAAATGCGGAATGATTTTTGCCAGATCTTCCGGGATAAATGGCAACAAAACGCCGTCATACTGATTTTGATCCGGATTCACACCAATCAGCTTCTGCTGATCCAGATATTTCATGACATTCACAACAAGTCCGTCACGGCCTAATACAATGATAATATCATTTTTTCCAAAAGAATAATAAGATAGATAAGATTTATCCAGAATTTTCAATTTTCCGTAACGCTCCAGACAAGCGGAAACAGTTTTGACAGCTTTTTGATAAAGATCATATTCTTGCTGATATTCTGTAAAATCTCCCCCATGATGATTAATATAAAATTCTGCCTGTCCAATGGTATTATATCTAACAAGAAGCTCTTCCAGACGAGTTTTCTGTGTAATCAGCACAAAAACCTGATCTTGCATAATCATGCCTTCTTTCCTGTAAGACTTTCCAGAAGATCTGGCGTGATGTTCAGCGTACCGATTTTTTCACTGTTCATGGCTAATTTTTCAAACGCCTGTGCAATCATCATTTCCGGATTCATATTTAATGTTGCTAATGCAATCAGCACTTCGGGGCTTAACTGGCTGTATGCCTGCATGATTGCGCTGATTCGGTAAGCTTCTGCATCGGCATCTTTTTTGGCATTTTGAAATTTTAATTCGGCCAATTCTTTTCTTTTTTTCTCTATTTCGATTTCAGCGTCTATGCGAAGCTGTTCCCGTTCTGCTTCGCTGACGGTTCTGATTTTTTCAATCTCTGTTTCTTTTTCCAGAATCATGCGTTTTGTCTGGAGTTCTGTATCACGGATTTTCTTTTTCTTTTCTTCAACAGAAATTTCCGTATTGAGTTCATTTTCTTTGACTCGGCGTTCCTGATCAATAGAAGCATTTCGGCGTTCATATAAAGCATCATCCGACTGTTTGAGAATTCTTTCACGGGTTTGCGCTTCGAGGGCACGGGCAGTTTCAGAATTTGGAACAATTTTCAAGATAGAAAAGCCTGTCACAGCGATTCCGAGGGCTTTGAGCTCTTTGCTTTTCTGCATATCTTCCAGCACATCGGCAGCAATAGCAAGACTGGATTGAATGGCCTCTGTCATCTGAATGCTGCTGATCCGGCTTTTAATAAAGCCTTCGGCGATATTGATCATTCGCTTAGATAATTTCTGCATAGGATTATGAAAATATTCTTTTGTTTTCAGATTTACAGTAAAATCAATTGCCTGAGCGATCAGAGCATAATCTTTGATTTGATAAGTCAGCTGACCCTGAACGCTGATTTTTTGGAAATCAAGCGTTGTTTCTTCAAAAATAAAATCAGCATCTGTATTAGTAACAGGCACAGCGCAAGCAGATGTATATCTTTCCAGAAAGAAGAAAGAAAGGCCGATGCCTTTGGAAATCAGTTTTCCTTTTCGATAACGAAATACATATTGACTAGGCAAAAATTTGACATACATGCCATCAGCTCCCTTTTGTTATTCTTTATATGATTATATCATAAAAATCATAATTTGTCAAGAGCTTTCAGCAAAATGATTCAGAAAAATCCAGTTCGGCAATATAGGGCAGATTTCTGTATTTTTCAGAATAATCCATACCATACCCGACAACAAACAGATCTGGAATATTAAATAATGACAGATCGGCATTTAAATCCACTTCACGCCGGGCTTTTTTATCCAGCAATGTTAATATTTTCAATGACAGCGGATTTCTGGCTTTTAGCATATGCGTGATTTCATACAGCGTCCGGCCGGAGTCAATAATATCTTCAATAATAATCACATGATAATTTTTAATATCCTGCTGTAAATCCATGATGATCTGGACATTTCCGGAAGATTCTGTTTGATCATAATAGCTTTTTACAGACATGAATGCAATTTCACAGGGAATTGTAATTTCCCGGCAGACATCTGCCAGAAAGATAAATGCACCATTCAGAATGCTGACTAATAAAACAGGCTGACCCTGATAATTTTCATTGATCCATGTTCCTGCTTTTTTTACTGCCTGATGCAGCTCATTTTCAGAAATTAAAATTTTCATTTTTACGCTCCTTATCTGAAAAACTGTGCGGCATTGCTCAAACTAATCTGAGTTGCATATTCCCGTTCCATTTCAGAAAACAACCATTTCAGACCGCTCTGCATGACTGGCGGACGATGATCCGTTCTGTGTGCATCTGTTCCCAGATAATGAACAAGATGATTTTTGACAAGTTTTCTTGCATTTTGTTTGACTCTATAATTTGATTCTTCTTCTAAACTATAGGCATTAATCTGAATTTCACAGCCTTGTTTTACAAGTTCTCCAACAGCATTGATATCTTCACTAAAATGATGATATCGCTCGGCGTGTGCGATTACGATTTTTAATCCTTCACTCAAAAGTGTTTGTATCACAGAAATATTTTTTTCCAGAGGTGCATGAACAGATAATTCTATCAATGCTTTGTCTGTATCGCCCAGATAATGCAATTGATGTTCTTTCAGCATTTCTAAAATCTGTTTTTCTTCTCCCGGATGCACTCGGATCTCTGTCCCCTGACATAATTTCAGATCTGGATACTGTTCAGCCGCATAGGCTTGTAATGCTGCAAAATGCTGATCATAGATTTCCTGTGAATATGTAAGAATATTTCCATGAGATACGGCTGCCATTTGTCGGATTCCCTGTTCATAAGCAAGCTGAAGCATCGCATGAGACATTGTTTCATCTATACAGCCGTCATCTACTCCCCATACAATATGGGAATGCAGATCAGCGGCGATTAATAATTGATCCTGAGAATCTATTTTTTTAGAATAATAACTATAGCTACTATTGCTGAAACATACAATCGTTACTTTTTCAATGCAGGAATCCGGATGCTGATCGGCATATTCCCGAACGGTTTTGACAGCAATACTTGCTGCTATCTCTATGGGAAATCCATAAGCACCAGTGCTGATGGAAGGAAAAGCAACTGTCTGACAATGCAGACTTTCAGCCAGAATAAGACAATTCCGCCAGCTATCTGCCAATAATGCACATGTTTCTTCTTTCGGATAGCGTCTTGACCAGACAGGCCCAGGCGTATGCAAAACATATTTTGCCGGAAGCCGATACGCTCCTGTTGCTTTTGCTTGTCCTGTTTTACAGCCGCCTAATGTCTTGCATTCATTCCGCAGTTCTATTCCGGCAGCCGCATGAATAGCACCATCTACTCCACCGCCACCCATCAAAGAAGGCCCTGCCGCATTGACAATTGCATCACACTCGAATTTTGTAATATCTCCAATAACTGCTTCTAATTTCATGAGATCACTCCTTTTCTTATTATCATAAATATTATATCATATTCGTTTTGACTTGTCAAGCTTTTTTTACAAAAACCTATTGACTTTTGATTAAAAATATGTTAAAATATCATAGTAATATAAAAATCAGAAAGGATGATGTCTCTAATGGCTCAGAAAATTCCTTATAAAATCTATCTCAGTGAAGATGAACTCCCCAAACAATGGTATAATGTTCGGGCGGATATGAAAACTAAGCCTGCTCCCCTGCTGAATCCGGGCACAGGAAAACCCGTCACTCTTGATGAATTAAGTCAGATCTTCTGCACAGAACTTGCAAAGCAGGAACTTGATAATGATACCGCTTATATTGATATTCCGGAAGAAATTCTTAGCTTCTATAGAATGTATCGTCCCTCACCGCTCACAAGAGCCTATTTTCTTGAAAAAGCTCTGGATACTCCTGCAAAGATTTATTATAAATTTGAAGGGAATAATACATCCGGAAGCCATAAATTAAACAGCTCGATCGCTCAGGCCTATTATGCAAAACAGCAGGGTCTGAAAGGCGTGACAACGGAAACCGGTGCAGGACAATGGGGAACTGCTTTGGCTATGGCATGTGCTTATTTCGGCCTTGATTGTAAAGTCTTTATGGTAAAATGCTCCTATGAACAGAAGCCTTTCCGCCGTGAAGTCATGCGGACATATGGCGCAGATGTAACCCCTTCACCCTCTGAAACTACGGAAGTTGGCAGAAAAATCCTGAAAGAATTTCCTGGTACAAGCGGCTCATTAGGCTGTGCCATCTCCGAAGCTGTAGAATGCGCTGTCACAAATGAAGGTTATCGCTATGTATTAGGCTCTGTATTATCTCAAGTATTGCTTCATCAGTCAATTATTGGACTGGAAACAATGACAGCGTGTGATAAATATGACATTAAGCCTGATATTATTATTGGCTGTGCTGGCGGCGGTTCTAATCTCGGCGGTTTGATTTCTCCGTTTATGGGAAGAAAGCTCCGTGGTGAAGCAGATTATCAATTCATTGCTGTTGAGCCTGCTTCCTGTCCGTCCCTGACACGTGGAAAATATGCTTATGATTATTGTGATACTGGTAAAGTATGCCCGTTAGCTAAGATGTATACGCTTGGAAGCGGCTTTATTCCTTCGCCTAATCATGCCGGCGGTTTGCGTTATCATGGCATGAGTAGCGTATTATCTGAACTCTATGCAGAGGGACTTATGGAAGCAAAGAGTGTAGAACAGACATCTGTATTTGCAGCGGCTCAACAATTCGCACGGATCGAGGGAACACTTCCAGCACCGGAAAGCAGCCATGCAATCAAGGCCGCTATTGATGAAGCATTGAAATGCAAGGAAACCGGAGAAGAAAAAACCATCCTGTTTGGTTTGACTGGCACAGGTTATTTTGATATGGTTGCTTATCAGAAATTTAATGATGGACAAATGACAGATTATATCCCGACAGATGAGGATTTAGCAAAAGGCTTTGCTGGTCTTCCTGAAATCTGAATAGAAAACTAAAAAATGACATTCTCCCATGCCCTAAATTTCGGCGGCGGAGAATCTCATTTTTGAATCAAGCATGAAAATTTTTTTGCCAAAGGAATGAATCAACATGATCAGTAAAAAATTATCTTTCTGGATTGCATTCATATTGGCAGCCGCTACATTTTCCACTGTGAATGTAAAAGCAGCAGATTATACTTGTAAAGATATTGATGCTTTGCAGTATACCTATGAAATTTATCCCTTAATAGAACCGTTTAATGAATATTTTTATATCAAAACGGATAATCCACATCCTGAATCATTCCGATTTTCGGATAAAGACTCTCCCTATTCAGAATCATCTGTGATTGAAAATGTTGATAAATTATATGCCGATGTGGAATATGAAAATACAGCATGGTATCGTGTCAATGGCGGCTATATTTTTAACTCTATGACCTGTAACCAATCAGGAATGAAAAGTGCAAA
>DJXD01000115.1 GCA_002449585.1 Ruminococcus sp. UBA7013 | reverse complement strand
TTTAGACATAACAAAATCTGACTGGTTAAGGGCTGTGCCTTTTGAATTGATACGAATAAATATTTCAGTCACTTCATCAATATCCAAAGTATGCGCTAATTCAATCACGCCAATTTGACGATTTGTGATAGATTTTAGTTTTGTGATTTCTTCAGAAACCATATCAATATCTACATCTTCATTTAATTCAGCATATTGATTCTCAAAAGTCCGTTGTCTAAAATCCGCTTTAAATATTACTGAAATATCAGGTATCCATTTTTTATTTTTCAGGTGTGAAGCATCCTGTACTTGAAAACGTTTTGTAGAATCCGTTGCTAATGGATCGAAAGCAATTTTGATTCTGTCTTGATTAAAATCATTATCAAGAACTTCGAGTCCAGAAATGGCGGCCATCAAAGCCGTAACACGTTGCTGTCCATCAATTAACATATGCTTTCCACCTGCAATAGTTCCATCTTTTGTTCTGACATCTGGATTTTTCCATGTGATGATATATCCAGTAGGATAATCATTATATAATGAATCAATTAAATCACACACTTGACTGCGCTTCCATACGAATAGTCTTTGCATTTCCGGAATGACAAATTGTTCAGCATCAATCATTCCCAGAACTGCGCTGACTGGTTATTTCAACTGTGCTTTCAGCCCCATAAAGCTCTCCAACGCACTTTGCAGATTCTCAATAATATCGTCCGCCAATTCATCAGCAGGGGGCAAATTCTCCAAATCCGCTAATGACTTATCTTTCATCCAGAAAATATCAAGACTCAATTTATCACGCTTCATAATCTCGTCAATACTGTATCTGCGGAAACGTCCTTCCGGATTGGATTCACTCCAAGTTTCAGTACGTTCAAATCTGTTTTCAGGATTGTAACATCTGACAAAATCCTCTAAATCCGTTTCTGACATAGGATGCTGCTTCAAGGTAAAATGAATATTGGTTCGGAAATCATATATCCAGATTTCTTTTGTCTGCGTTTCAGGATTTGCAGGACGTTTGTCAAAGAAAATCACATTTGCCTTGACACCTTGTTTATAGAAAATACCAGTCGGAAGTCTGAGAATCGTGTGTAAATCCGTTGTTTCAAGCAGTTTCCTGCGGACAGTTTCACCTGCACCACCTTCAAATAGAACATTATCCGGCACGACAACAGCCGCTTTTCCAGTTGCTTTCAAAATCGTATTGATATGCTGGACAAAATTCAACTGCTTATTGGAACTGGTTGTCCAGAAATCCTGACGATTGTATACTAAATCTTCATCCTCCTGTTCGCCTTCTTCATTGGTGAAAGTAATGGAGGATTTTTTTCCAAATGGCGGATTTGTCAAAACATAGTCATAGCGTTCGCCTGTATCCATGAGCAGAGCATCCCCCAATGTAATCGGAATTTTCCCATAAATATCGCCAATATTATGCAGATACAGATTCATCAGGCAAAGTTTGAATGTTGTCAGCACAATTTCATTTCCGTGAAATGCCTCTGCTTTCAAAAATTCCTTCTGGTCACGGTCAAGCTGATAAGAATTGGCTATATATTCCTGTGATGCAAGCAGAAAACCTCCGCTTCCACAGCAAGGATCAACCACGGTTTTCATGGGTTCAGGACGAATGCATTTCACCATTGCACGAATCAGCGGACGGGGTGTAAAATACTGTCCTGCACCGCTTTTAATATCTTCCGCATTTTTCTGGAGTAATCCCTCGTAAATTTCGCCCTTGACATCCGAGGACATAGAGACCCATTTTTCTTTATCAACCATTGCAACAATCCGGCTTAAAATGGCTGCATTGCTGATTTTATTGGTTGCGCCCTTGAATATCTTTCCAAGGATTCCGCCCTGTTCGCCCAGCTTTTCAAGGATAGCACGATATTTTTCTTCCAGCTCCGCACCTTTGAGCTGACACATATCATTCCAGCTGTATCCTTCGGGGATGCCTGTATTTCGCTTGTAAGGCGGTTTGGAATATTCGTCGGACATTTTCAGAAAAATCAAATAGGTGAGCTGTTCGAGGTAGTCACCGTAGGAAATGCCGTCATCACGCAGGACACCACACATTCCCCAGATTTTGGGAATAATATTGCTTGTTTGTTCAGACATTTTTAGATTTCTCCTTTAATTGTTTAAAACGTTCAATCATTGTTTGTAAGTATAAATACTTTTCCTGAATTTTGGGGTCAGAGCTATATAAGAAATTTAAAACTATTTTTTCCATTCTGTGGTCATATCCCTCTTTGTGATAGAATGTAAAATATGGTGTGACATAATCAAGACTATAATCATTCTCATTTATATATTTTATGAGTAGTCCTTTTAGTAACATTTCATATTTTCCATCATCATTCTTAAATTGACAGTTATCTACTATTTCCTGTGGAACTAATATTCTTGGATATTTTGCTTTCTCCTCTATGAGATAAGCATTTACTAAACCTGTTCCAAAAATTGTTTCACCATCACTATATATGTCTCCTTTTGTAATACCGCCCCTAATCAAAGTAAAAGTCTCTAAGTTAAGCACTCTCATCTGAAAATCAATACAAGTTATTACTAAACCTAAAAGAGCATATTCTACATCAGCATCAATGAAAATTATCACACTATCAGACATAACTTTGAAATGAACTGCTTCTCTTGGGACAAAATCTCTTTTAGGCTGTCCATTTTCTTCAATAGTCCAAAACTTTGGTTGTTTCAATTCATCAAAAATTTTGGCAATCATTTCACACGTTGCGCCACTATTCATAATGAGATTCTTAAAACCGAGTATATCCAAAAAAGCAACATAGCAATTTTTATATTCTCTCATAATAATCCTCCTTCAAAAGCCTGTTTCAAGATACTTTGTCTTAGTGCTTCTGCTTCCTGCAAAGCGGTATCAATTGTTCTTTCGATACTGTCACAGACAGACAAACGGGATTCAATTTCTGTCACAATCTCTTTCATTTTGCTTTCATCACAAATTGGAATATTGATATTTTTTATTTCATTTGAATTGATATTATTAACACCGCTTGTTGATTTGGCAGTATTTTCAATGTATGTTCTTGCTTGATGAGATTCTAAGTAGTAATGAAAATATTTTGCTTTCGTTTCTGATGCTTCAATAAATCTTACTCTAATTAAATATCCTGCAAATGTTGAATTAACATCATCTTTGCGAACAATTGCAGAGCGTCCAACCAATGAAACACTACCATTAGAACGTATTATCAATATATCATTTTCTTTTAAATCAATATTTGACAATTCATCCTTAGAAAACTGAGCAAACTTTAAATCTTCTTTTTTTAGGATGCCTGATTTATAGTCAATATTTGGGATTCTAAATACTGCAATACCATTTTCTTCATATTCACATTTTTTTGATGTTCCATATCTTGGCTTTTCAATTAAGTTTGCAAGTAATATATAATTATTACCCGCCATTGAAAACGCCTCTTTCAGCACCGCCTGACGGTAAATTTTCAGTTGTTCCCTTGTTTTTTTGAGCGTTTCGACACCGCTGTCAAGCTGAGAAAACAGCTCCTCGATTCGTGTGACTATTCGCCTTTGTTCTTCGAGGGGAGGGACAATCACATCAAAAGAATTTAATACAGTTTGACTGATATTTTTTTGTGTACCGCCTTTTCCCTTTGAAATTAACTCTGATTTCATCATTGCCATGTAATAAAACATATATTTTGTAGTAACACCATGTAATTTTTTTGCATATGCTATTGCTTGATTAGTGCAACACTCCATACCAGTTATTCCTAATTTTCCAATACTTCCATACATGGCAACCAACAACGTACCTTGAGGAATGATTTTTGCACTGCTGTTATTCAAGCCTAATTCAGTGATTTTAGTTTGTGATTCTGTTATAATTCCATTATTCAAATCTCCGATTATTAACCATGGAATAGTACCATTTTCATAGTATTCTTTTACAGAAGCTTTCGGAGTGCCACCAGACCCCCATTCCACCACTTCTGGCATTTTTCTAATTTCCCAATTAGGAGGAATATTTTTAATTAAGCCCATTTACGCAACTAACACCTCATTCATTTCCATTAAAATATTTTCGTAATCATCCCCGAACACCTCATAAAACCGCCCCAAACCTCCTTTATGGTCAAAGGGATTGAGTTCAAGGTCATTGGGTTCAATACTCAGAGACACAATAATGTGGTCTTTAATCAGTCTGAGCCATTCCATCTGTTCTTCTGTGAAATGGACTGCACCGGCATTTCTGCGAAGTGTCCACTGCATGAAATTATAGTTCACCCTGTCCGCAAACGGCTGTAAATTATCTGTATAGCCCATTTCAAAGCGAATCATAGAAATCAAATCGGTGAGCTGTGCGACAGTGCCACGTTTCACTTTTTCCGGTTTCTGGATGGCATAGCAATCCCACAAACGCTCAACGGTGATACCCCTGCTTTTGAGTTTCTCATACAGTTTTTTCAGGCTTGTGATAGCCATAGGGCGATTTTGATAACTTTCGCTGTAGATGATACGCAAAGCAATGATTTCGTCTTTGTTTTCCTGAATCAATTCACGGAAAGTCTGAATACTTTTTTCGACATTCTTTTTCTGTCTGGAATCGAAATCTGCAAACAGAACGGAATCCAGATTGACATTATCAATAATCTGGTCATGACTTCTGCGGATATTTTCGATAAATTCTCTGATTTGGGGGTTATGAAACGGTTTGACGGCATCATCAACAAGGTTTTTTTGAGCCTGTTGGAGCTGATTTTGGTCAGGTTCAGAGACTTGGCAATCATTGACAGCCTTCTGTCTGATAGCATCCTCATCGAACGCATTCAGCAAATTTTCAGCGAGTTTTCCGGCAGAAATACCAACAGTCTTTTCAAAATCCTTGCGCTCATTTTTGGACATTTGATGATTAAGACGAATCAAACGATTGGCAAGGGAAGTGAGGGTATTTTCATCTCTTGCACCCAGAGCCACGGTCAGGATCAATTCTTTCATAGAGACAGTGGGATTTCGTTCGAGAGTTCTTGTCTGTGTTTTTTTGGATTTTGTGACACCGACAGCATCCACAATGATAAAATGGTCTTTATTTTCCGTTGCAGAGGGGGAAACTTTTTGCAGGTCATCTTTGCTGAGCGTACGAGTGCCACGACCTTTCATCTGCTCGAAATAATTTTGACTGCGAACATCACGCATAAAAACAAGGCATTCAATGGATTTCACGTCTGTTCCGGTTGCAATCATATCGACAGTAACGGCGATTCTTGGATAATAGTCGTTACGGAATGCAGACAGCACCTTTTCCGGCTTATCGGCGGAGTAGGTAATTTTTTTACAAAATTCATTACCTTCCCCGAACTCATCACGGACAATTTGAATAATATCATCAGCGTGACTGTCGGTTTTAGCGAAAATCAAAGTTTTAGGGACTTCTTTCCGCCTTGGGAATAATTTAGTGAACAAATTTTCTTTAAATATACGAATCACAGTTCTTATCTGACTAGGATTGACAATATCACGGTCAAGTTGAGCAGGCTGATAATCAACATCTTCATCAAGCTGAGTCCAGCGTTTCGCACGGGATAAACGGTTTCTTGTTTCGATGAGCTGTTTCATGATATGTGC
>DJXD01000064.1 GCA_002449585.1 Ruminococcus sp. UBA7013 | reverse complement strand
TATGCATAGGCTTCCAGATAGGTCTACCTTCTGCATTATACTTCGCAAGTGTTTCAAGAATCTCAGTAGGGCAAGATTTACCGCTTTCATGTATATAGAGTGCTTCTCTGCCGCTTCTGACCTGTCTGCACATTGCATCTTCATCAATCAGCATACAAGACAGCCAGAAATTTGGGACGGATTTTTCTTCATCATAAGGATTCATTGCAACGGGCAATCCTTTAAAGCCTGCCTTGTATCTTTCATAAATTTTCCTCTTAGCCGAGATATGCTGGCTTAAAATGTCATTTTCGAGCTGAGAGCGCACAATAGCAGAGAGAATGTTCGAGATACGATAATTAAAGCCAAGCTCCTCATGTTCATACCACGGAGCTGCTTCACGGCTCTGAGTAGACCATTTGCGAATTTTATCAGCAATTTCCTTGCTATCAGTAAGAAACATACCACCTGATGAACCTGTGATGATCTTGTTACCATTAAAGCTGATGCAGGAGTATGTTGAACTGCCTGTCTGAACCCATTTCCCATCGGCATTTTTATATGTAGCACCAAGACTTTCTGCTGCATCTTCAATCAAAACAGCATCGTGCTTATCACAGATAGCCTTGATTTCATTTATTTTTGCAGGAGTACCGTACAGATGTGCAAGCACAACAATTTTTATATCTTTGTACAAGGAAAACGCATTCTCCAAACTTTCGGGACTCATATTCCATGTATCCCGTTCAGAATCAATGAATACTGCTTCCCCGCCTTCATAAAAGATTGGTTCGCACGTAGCCGCAAATGTCATATCTGATGTTGCTACTCTGTGTCCCGATAAAACGTGTGTACCAGGTTTCGGCATTCCGTATATTTTCTCTCCTGCAGCTTTCAAAGCAAGGTGAAGTGCTGCAGTACCACAGGACAGTCCAACAGCATACTTCTGCGAAAGCATCGCTGAAAGCTCTGCTTCGATTGCGTTCACATTATCGCCTGCTGTGGTAATCCAGTTCTTCTCAAAGGCATCCTGTACCCATTTTAGTTCATTACCGTGCATAGTGGGCGATGCCAGCCAGATCTTCTTTTCAAAAGGTTTGATGTCCATTCCTCTCTTCTCCTTCAAAACAACACTTCAACAGCTATTCTACTGCCATTTCACCAATAAAATTAAATGGCGGATTTGTCTTCCGTTCTGCAAGCTGGATTACAATTTTTTCATCCCTCACAGAGAGAGATTTCACTTCTAATCTACTATCAGATTTAAATGCGCTACAACAGAAGTTTCATTTTCGCACTCATTTTCTTTACCATTTATATCTACTATGACAGGCGAGAGAATCAATTTCATATCACTTATCAGCATAATTGAAATTCCTTCTGGTTTGGATATTGAAACCCTAACCTTCACTTGCAATGACAATACAGTATGCCACCACAGGCTGGTCATACCTGAAAAGCTCTATTGCCATTTTTCATCAAAGGCTTTATTTTGCGAAAAACCAGTTTTCACTGTCACTGAATAAAGAATCTGTCAATTATTGCATTGTTATAGTATAATGATTGATGTGAATTCTTACAACAATATTATTTTATCACAGCGGCAGCATTTTGTCAAGTAGCGACAAAATATTTTTTCAAAAATAGCAATTTAACAAAAGAAGTTCTTAAAATCAATAGTAAAATTATTTGGTTTGCACAGAAAATCAAAATCAGGAGGTTTTTACATGGAACGGAACATTTATCAGCGGAAAGACAAACGCTGGGAAGGACGCATTTACAGAGAAACACAGGACGGAAAGCGGAAATATCAGGCGTTTTTCGGAAAAACCAGAGAGGAAGTACAGCAGAAAATGGCAGATTTCCGCAGTGGGTTTGCTGTATGTGCAGAGAAAACAGTTTTGTTTGCAGAGGTCATGTCAGAATGGTTTCAGTCCGTTCAGTACCGGATTAAGGAATCCACAGCAGCAAATTACCGAATGAAAGCAGACAAGCATATTCTTCCGGCTTTTGGTGAAAAGAATATTGCCGATATTTCGCAGAATATGATTTACGAATTTATCAAAAACAAACAGGACAGCAGACTTTCCAACCGTTACATATCAGATATTCTGATACTGATGAAATCTGTTTTCAAGTACGCAATTAGATGCTATCATATTGTAAACCCGATGGACGGCATCGCAATGCCAAGAAAAACAAAGCCGGACATCCATCTTCTTGATGAAACAGAACAAAAGAAATTACAGCAGTATATCGCTGAAAATCAGAATCTGACAACTGTTGGCATTGCTTTGACAACGGCAACAGGGTTAAGAATTGGTGAACTCTGTGCATTGCAGTGGAAGGATATTGACCTTGAAAAACGGATTCTGACCGTCAGGAAAACGCTCCAGCGGATTCAGGTGAAAGACGGAATATGTAAAACAAAAATTATTATTACCGACCCAAAGAGCGAAAGTTCTGTCAGAAACATTCCGATTCCTGATTTCATGATAGAAATACTTCAAAAATTTCAGGGAAGAACAGAAAGTTTTCTGCTTTCCGGCACTGAAAAGCCTGTTGAACCGAGAACAATTCAATACCGATTTGCCGGAATTCTGAAAAACGTAAATTTACCGTCAGTGCATTTCCACGCTCTGCGGCATATGTTCGCCTCCAGATGTATCAAACTTGGCTTTGATGTGAAAGCATTGAGTGAAATTTTAGGGCATAGTTCCGTAGAAATCACGCTGAACCGCTATGTTCATTCCTCATTTGAACAGAAAATTGAGTATATGAACAGACTGAAACCAGCAGCCTGATGATTTCCTGCATCTTGAAAATTGAATAGTCTGAGTCGCTTTTCGTAAAATAAAGCCTTTCATGAATATAGGAGGTATGTGCTGCGGGAGCAGACATACCGATTTTTATTTTTGCATAAAAATAGTTTTTCAGTATCCTATATTACTCAATTTTAGAGTAAAAGTCAATATCACTATGCACCAGAATTTCCATCTATAATTTGTTGACTATTGACATTCACTTTCTGAGTATGGTATAATAATGTCATGGAGGTTGATGAAAATGGCTGAATTACGATTGAGATTAAGGGAACTGAGGGAAGAACGGGAGCTGTCACAGGCGGAAATGGCGAAAAAACTCGGTGTTTCCCAGCAGACCTATTCCCGCTATGAATCCCATACAACTGAAATTCCGCTGAAACTGCTGATTTATCTTGCTGAATTCTACGATACAAGCACAGACTTTCTGCTTGGCATCACAAATCAGGATAAAGCCTATCCGAAAATAACGTAAAATGACCGTCAGGAACAGGACAAAGCATTCCGTTATTGTTTAAAAGAATATTTCTCCTTCTGCCAGATTAATAATCTGACATTGCTGCTGTCTGGCATATCTGACCGTCTGATATGCCCCACCAGATTCGTGTTCAATACAGCAAAGCACAAGGTCGGAACGGTCAATCATATTCTGATTGCGAACCT
>DJXD01000012.1 GCA_002449585.1 Ruminococcus sp. UBA7013 | reverse complement strand
AAATTATATATTTCAGAATCCTTAGTGACAAAAGAAACAGCACCAGAGGATTTTTTAAGTTCTCCGGTGCTTTGCTTACAGTAACTTACAATGGTTGTGAAAATTTATATACAGTAGGACACAGTGGCATACAGACTTTAATTTTCTGCTTTCATAATTCTGCACTTTTTCTTATAGCAGGCAACGCCATATTTCAGGATTGTTGTCATACCTTTGTCAATAAGATACTGCTGATAATTTCTGTCTTCAATCTGCTTTAAAGCCTCTTTACATCCTTGTTCTGTTTTTTCATCTTCGCCGTATTTCACTTCAATGACAATACCAATTTCATCAGCAGGAATGCGAATTAGAATGTCGCTGTACCCGTCACCGGATTCTAAATTTGATTTTACAATCCAGTCATCCATATGGCTGAACAAACCAAGCAGAATGCCATGATAGAAATTCTCTTTTTTGGCAATTTCTACGTTGGTATCTCGGATACTGATGACTTTGCCAAGATATTGATTGAATAATTCCTGTGCGTTCTCAGCATCACCGTTTCGGAATGTCATGCAGAATTGTGTCAGGTCGACTCTTTCCTGAGCAACATAGGCACTAAACCATGCATAAATCTGTGTTCTGAATATCTTTCTGATTTCCAGATTGGGAATTATCAGCTCCAGCTCATCATCTTCCAGAACGGCAGAATGTGTCAGATACCCCGTCATGTAGAGCATACTCCACAAGTTTTCATAATTGTCATTCAGCTCCCTGTAAGTCAGCTCCTGACTGATGATTTTTCTGACAGGTTCACCGGACATCAATTGTTCAATATCATCTTTTACAGTAGCTGTTGCTGACGAAATAAACTGTTTTATAATATCATTTCCGCTGGTATTCAGCCAGTATGCCTTTGGCTGTGCATCAGGATTCTGTAGCATATCAAAGCAATAATTGGTAATATCCCAAGGACAGTACATTTCTGTTTTACCGAAATGATAGCCATCATACCATTGTTTTACAATATCACGATACTGCTCCAAACCATAGGTTTTTAGCATCTGCTGCACTTCTGCTTCTGTAAAACCGAAATAATCAGAAAATGCTACATCTGAGATAGAATACACTTTCAGGTTATTCATCCCCGTAAAAATGCTCTCTTTGGAAATTCGCAGACAGCCTGTCAGCACACCAAATTCAAGAGAATCATTGGTCTTTAAAGCAGCATCAAACAATGAACGGATAAAGTCAACCATTTTGTCATAGAAGCCATTCAGCCACGCATTCTGCAATGGAACATCGTATTCATCAATCAGAATGATGACTTTTTTCTGGTGAATTTCATAGAGGAGGTCACTTAAAAATTTCAAAGAAGAACGATAAATATCATTTTCTCCTCGTTTGTTACATATGTTGAGAAAATCTTCACGGTCACTGTCAAATAATTCTGTATACTTCAGCACTTCTTTGTGACGGCGGAATTCCGTTGAAATAATTCTTCTGAAATCCTTTATACTCTCTTCAAAAGTTGACTGATGCACACCTTTCAGCGAAATAGAAATCACCGGATACTGCCCCATATATGCCATGTACTTCTCACCAGCATCAGCGATTTTCAGTCCATTAAAGAGATAGATGTTATCTTCATCAGTCTTTTCAAAGAAGTATCTGAGCATACTCATATTGAGGGTTTTACCGAAACGTCTCGGACGGGTAAACAGGCTGACTTTCGCACCGCTGTCAAGCAAATCACGAATCAGCAAAGTCTTGTCGGTATAATAATAATTGGATGTGATAATATCCTTGAAATTTTCCACACCAATCGGGATAGCTTTCATCAGCTCCACGCTCCCTTCTGTAACACCCATTATACCATAGGATTGCCTTTTTGTCAAGGAATTTCTGACGATCAAATTCCGTTATTTCATATCAAAAAGCACTACTGCTTTATTTTTTGACGGTCATTTTACGTTATTTTCGGATAGGCTTTATCCTGATTCGTGATGCCAAGCAGAAAGTCTGTGCTTGTATCGTAGAATTCAGCAAGATAAATCAGCAGTTTCAATGGAATTTCAGTTGTATGGGATTCATAGCGGGAATAGGTCTGCTGGGAAACGCCGAGTTTCTTTGCCATTTCAGTCTGCGACAACTCTCGTTCTCCCCTCAGTTCCCTTAATCTCAATCGTAATTCAGCCATTTTCATCAACCTCCATATCATCATTATATCATACTCAGAAAGTGAATGTCAATAGTCAACAAATAGTAGATGAAAATTCTGGTATATAATGATATTGGCTTTTACTCTGAAATTGAGTAATATAGAATACTGAAAAACTATTTTTATGCAAAAATAAAAATCGGTATGTCTGCTCCCGCAGCACATACCGCCTATATTCGTGAAAGGTTTTATTTTGCGAAAAATCAGTTTTCACTGTCACTCAATAAAGAATCTGTCAATTATTGTATCGTTATAGTATAATGATTGATGTGAATTCATACAACAATATTATTTTATCACAGCGGCAGCATTTTGTCAAGTAGCGACAAAATATTTTTTCAAAAATAGCAATTTAATAAAAGAAACGCTTAAAATCAATAGTAAAATTATTTGGTTTGCACAGAAAATCAAAATCAGGAGGTTTTTACATGGAACGGAACATTTATCAGCGGAAAGACAAACGCTGGGAAGGACGCATTTACAGAGAAACACAGGACGGAAAGCGAAAATATCAGGCATTTTTCGGAAAAACCAGAGAGGAAGTACAGCAGAAAATGACAGATTTCCGTAGTAGATTTGCTATATGTGCAGAGAAAACAGTTTTGTTTGCAGAGGTCATGTCAGAGTGGTTTCAGTCTGTTCAGTACCGGATTAAGGAATCCACAGCAGCAAATTACCGCATGAAAGCAGACAAGCATATCCTTCCGGCTTTTGGAGAAGAGAATATTGCCGATATTTCGCAGAATATGATTTACGGATTTATCAAAAACAAACAAGACAGCAGACTTTCTAACCGTTACATATCAGATATTTTGGTACTGATGAAATCTGTTTTCAAGTATGCGGTCAGATGCTATCATATTGTCAATCCGATGGACGGCATTACAATGCCAAGAAAAACAAAGCCGAACATCCGGCTTCTTGATGAAACAGAACAGAAGAAATTACAGCAGTATATCAATGAAAATCAGAATCTGACAACTGCTGGTATCGCTCTGACAATGGCAACAGGGCTAAGAATTGGTGAACTCTGTGCCTTACAGTGGAAGGATATTGACCTTGAAAAACGGATTCTGACCGTCAGGAAAACACTCCAGCGGATTCAGGTAAAAGGCGGAAAAAACAAAACGAAAATCATTATTACCGACCCCAAGAGCGAAAGTTCTGTCAGAAACATTCCGATTCCTGATTTCATGGTAGAAATACTTCAAAAATTTCAGGGAAAATCAGAAAACTTCCTGCTTTCCGGCACTGAAAAGCCCGTTGAACCGAGAACAATTCAATACCGATTTGCCGGAATTCTGAAAAGCGTAAATTTACCGTCAGTGCATTTCCACGCTCTGCGGCATATGTTCGCCTCCAAATGCATCAAACTTGGCTTTGATGTGAAAGCATTGAGTGAAATTTTGGGGCATAGTTCCGTAGAAATCACGCTGAACCGCTATGTTCATTCCTCTTTTGAACAGAAAATTGAGTATATGAACAGACTGAAACCGGCTGCCTGATGATTTCCTGCATCTTGAAAATTGAATATTCTGAGTCGCTTTTCGTAAAATAAAACCTTTGATGAAAAATGGCAATAAAGCTTTTCAGGTATAACCAGCCTGTGGTGGCACTACTGTATTGTCATTGCAAGTGGAGGTTAGGTTTTCAATATCCAAACCAGAAGGGATTTCAATTATGCTGATAAGTGATATAAAATTGATTCTCTCGCCTGTCATAGTAGCTATAAATGGCGAAGAAAATGAATACGAAAATGGAACTTCTGCTGTAGCCGCATTTAAATCTGATAGTAGATTAGAAGTGAAATCTCTTTCTGTGAGGGATGAAAAAATTGTAATCCAGCTTGTAGAACGGAAGACAAATCCGCCATTTAATTTTATTGGTGAAATGGCAGTAGAATAGTCGTTGAAATGTTGTTTTGAAGGAGAATAGAGGAATGGACATCAAACCTTTTGAAAAGAAAATCTGGCTGGCATCGCCTACCATGCATGGAAATGAACTGAAATGGATACAAGATGCCTTTGAGAAGAACTGGATCACTACAGCAGGCGATAATGTGAACGCAATCGAAGCAGAGCTTTCTGCAATGCTTTCGCAGAAGTATGCTGTTGGACTGTCCTGTGGTACTGCGGCTCTTCACCTTGCTTTGAAAGCTGCGGGAGAGAAAATATACGGAATGCCGAAACCTGGGACACACGTTTTATCGGGACACAGAGTAGCAACATCGGATATGACATTTGCGGCTACGTGCGAACCAATCTTTTATGAGGGTGGGGAAGCAGTATTCATTGATTCTGAACGGGATACATGGAACATGAGTCCCGAAAGTTTGGAGAATGCGTTTGCCTTGTACAAAGATATAAAAATTGTTGTGCTTGCACATCTGTACGGTACTCCTGCGAAAATAAATGAAATCAAGGCTATCTGTAATAAGCACGATGCTATTTTAATTGAAGATGCGGCAGAAAGTCTTGGTGCTACATATAAAAATGCTGATGGAGAATGGGTTCAGACAGGCAGTTCAACATACTCCTGCATCAGCTTTAATGGTAACAAAATCATCACGGGTTCATCAGGTGGTATGTTTCTGACCGATAGCAAGGAAATTGCTGACAAAATCCGCAAATGGTCTACTCAGAGCCGTGAAGCAGCTCCGTGGTATGAACACGAGGAGCTTGGCTTTAATTATCGTATTTCGAACATTCTCTCTGCTATTGTGCGCTCTCAGCTCGAAAATGACATTTTAAGCCAGCATATCTCGGCTAAGAGGAAAATTTATGAAAGATACAAGGCAGGCTTTAAAGGATTACCCGTTGCAATGAATCCTTATGATGAAGAAAAATCCGTCCCAAATTTCTGGCTGTCTTGTATGCTGATTGATGAAGATGCAATGTGCAGACAGGTCAGAAGCGGCAGAGAAGCACTCTATATACATGAAAGCGGTAAATCTTGCCCTACTGAGATTCTTGAAACACTTGCGAAGTATAATGCAGAAGGCAGACCTATCTGG
>DJXD01000035.1 GCA_002449585.1 Ruminococcus sp. UBA7013 | reverse complement strand
AAGTAAAAAAATTGCTTGAAAAGGCCGAAACGCTAAAAAAATCGCTCATGCAGGAATACTTTCACTAAAAATAACCCTCACAGATTCGATCTGTGAGGGCTGTTTTATGCCTTTGCCGGTTCTGGCAGACGTTTCCCGGAAAGTGTGCTGACTTTCTTATGATACAGCTTTTTCAGTAAAATAATACCAATGATCATAGTCAATGCTTCCGCAATCGGAAACGCTACCCAAACAAGAAATTTCTGATTCGGATTTGCTTCCGCCATGTGTGCAAAAATTAATACAAGTGGGAAAATGATCATCAGCTGACGACATAGCGATATGATCAAAGATTCAAATCCGCCATCTAATGCCTGATAAATCCCCTGAAATGTGATATTCGCACCTGCAAATACAAAACTCAGGGAAATCCAGTGCATCGCATGAATAAATAATGTCTTTGTCTCCCCCGTCATGCTGAACAGCTGTGAAAACCAGATAGCCGTACTTTCTGCGCCAATCGTTCCGATCAACATCAGAATACTGGTATAGATCAGGCCATATTTGATGCCTTCTCTGATTCTGCTTTGACTGCCAAGCCCATGATTATAGGAAATTACCGGGGTAATGGCATCACGAAGACCAAACGCCGCAAATAATACAAACTGCTGAATTTTATAATACATGCCATAGGCTGTTTGCATGGGAACGCTGATCTTGACAAGAATAATATTCAGGCCATAAGTCATGAGTGACATGAGTGCTTGTGCGATAATCGCAGGCAGGCCGATTCGATAAATTTCCTGTATGATTTTTATATCCGGTTTGCAGTCATCCGCAGAAATCTGAATTTCTTGATTGACACGGAAATGAAATATAAATCCTAATCCAGCAGAAACAAGCTGACCGATGACGGTGGCATATGCCGCACCTTTTACCCCTAATTCCGGACATCCAAGCAAGCCATAAATCATGATCGGATCTAGAATGATATTTGTAATTGCCCCGGCGATCTGTGCAATGGTAGAATAGCCCGAATGTCCTGCCGCCTGAAGCAGTTTCTCAGAAATCGAAAAACCAAGGATGCCAATGGAACAGATACAGCAGATTTGCAAATAAGAAACAGCCATTTCGAGCGTTAATGCAGATGTTTCCGGAGAGGCTTGTGACATGACATAAGATTTCACGCCAATCAATCCGAATAGCAGAAATAGCAGAAACATCATGCCAGCCAGAAAGAAGGCATTTCCAGCGGCTTTGGCGGCTTTTTTCAGATCATGCTGTCCGAGTGATTTGGATACAAGCGCATTCATGCCCACACCTGTCCCGATTCCAAAGGCAACCATCAGCATTTGCATAGGAAAAACCAATGTCAATGCATTAGAGGCTTCTGCTCCGGTCTCTTTCATATTGGCGACAAATGCGCTGTCTACGATATTATACACCGCCTGTAACATCATTGATAAAATAATTGGCAGTCCCATGCTTCTAAGCAATTTCGGCACAGGCATGACGGCCATAGGGTTTTGATTTTTGTTTTCCAAAAATATACATCTCCTTTTGAGAAAATAAAAAAACGCATAGCAGGGGCATAATCTGGAATTACGCCAAAGCTACACGATTATTGTTATTATCATAACAGATTTGCCTGAAAAATGCAAGGGATATTTTGCACAAAGTTTTTCCACATTGCTATTTTTTTCTCTAATTTTCATAATGATTTCACATAAATTTCATTTTTCTGTCACATTCATGACTTGAATCAGTGATCAGAATTCGGTATAATAAGAATTAGAAAGGAGTTGGATCTATGCTGCAAATTAAAAATATCAGAAAAGAGTATGTTACAGGGGATCTGACGCAAACAGCCCTTGATGATGTCAGCCTGAATTTTCGTGATAATGAATTTGTTGCAATTTTAGGCCCTTCTGGATCAGGAAAAACAACACTGCTAAATATTATTGGCGGGCTGGATCGTTATGATTCAGGAGATCTGATTATCAACGGCATTTCTACAAGACAGTATAAAGACAAAGATTGGGATTCTTACCGGAATCATACAATTGGATTTGTTTTTCAGAGTTATAATCTGATTCCACATCAAACTGTACTCGCAAATGTAGAGCTTGCGCTCACAATTTCTGGTATTTCTAAAGCAGAACGCCGGAAACGTGCAAAAGAAGCTTTGCAGAAAGTAGGGCTTGGAAATCAGTTGCATAAAAAGCCAAATCAGATGTCAGGCGGACAGATGCAAAGAGTTGCCATTGCAAGGGCACTTGTCAATAATCCGGCTATTCTTCTGGCAGATGAGCCAACTGGTGCGCTGGATTCTGAAACCAGTGTTCAAGTTATGGATATGCTTCAGGAGGTCGCAAAAGATCGCCTTGTAATCATGGTAACACATAACCCCGAACTTGCTTATGAATATGCCACCAGAATCGTTCGGGTCAAAGATGGAAAAATTCTGGAAGATACACAGCCATTGGAAGAAGTGGACAAAGCAGAAGCACATCATGAAAATATGGGAAAATCTTCTATGTCTTTGTTCACATCTATGGGATTGAGTTTTAATAATCTCAAAACTAAAAAAGGCAGAACACTTTTAACTTCTTTCGCTGGTTCAATCGGTATTATTGGCATTGCGCTGATTTTATCGCTTTCCAATGGCGTAAATAATTATATTGACGATTTGCAGAAAGATACTATGACTTCTTATCCCATCTCGATTGAAGCGCAATCTATGGATTTTGCATCTATTATGCTCTCTGGAAGAAGCAAGACAGAAGAAAAGCTCAGTGAAGCAGATCATAAATTAGATGGGGTGTATTCTGATGGGAGTAATCTGGAAATGGCTTCTACATTCCAGACCAGCATCAAGAAAAATAATCTGACAGATTTTAAGCAATATTTAGATGATCCGGAAAGTGAAATTCATAATTATATCGGCGAAAATGGAATTGTATTTAATTATGATACAAAATTTAGTGTCTATACTTATGATGAAGATGATACGCTTGTTAATACTGATGGAAGTACTTTGTCAGAAAGTACCGGAAACTCCCGTATGGATGCTATGATGAAAATGGCATTAAACTCTAGCATGATGGCCTCTATGCCGGCAAGCTCTAATAATTTTGAGGAGCTTATGCCCGGCACAAATGGCTCATTAATCAGCCCTACTATTACAGATAATTATGATCTGATCTATGGCTCAATGCCGGATTCTTATGATGAGCTTGTGCTGGTGCTTGATAAACAAAATGAAATTCCATTGACAGTATTATATCAGCTCGGATTCCTGCCATCGAAAGAATATAAAGATCTGCTGAGTCAGATGAATGACGGCGATGAAATCAAGCTGGATTCTAAAAAAATAAGCTATGCAGATATTTGCCGTCAGAAATTCTATCTTGTCCCTGTCTGTGACATGTATCATAAAAATACAGAAGGTCTCTATGAACAATTAGATAGTGATAGTTCAGAATTTAAACAGATGCTTGAAAATGCACTTGAATTGAAAATAACAGGTGTGATCCGTCAGAAAAAAGTCGATAATGCATTGATTAACAGCGCAGTCGGCTATACCAGCGCATTGACAGAATATCTGATTGATTATACAGATAAAAGTGATGTCGTCCGGGCACAGGAAAAAGACGAAGATACTAATATTCTCAATGGCCTGCATTTCGATGCCAAAAGCGATAAGGAAAAAATTGCCGATGCTAAAAATTATATTTCTGAATTGGGCGTTTCTGAAAAAGCTGCTATGTATCAATCTATCATGATGATGGAACAATTTCTGAATCAGGATAAGACAGAAGAAACAACAGAAGCAACAGAAGGAATTAAAAATATGTCCCATAGAAATCAGCCTGTGACAATTTCCCCTCTTGTTTATCATCAGGCCAGCATCATGCCGCTTGCGGATTGGGAAGAAATCTCTGATTCTGAAATCACAGATGCGACTGAAACAGAGTTCATAGAAGAAAGCACCGAAGAAATACCTTCTTCGGAAATAGATCCTACAGAGCCTACAGAAGAAATCACAGATGCTGAACCCCTTCCCGTTACAGAACTGACAGAAGAAATCACACAAGAATCAGAAACGCTTGCTTCTGAAACAGAAACAACGGAAGAAGCCACGACTGCTGAATCTACTGAATCTACTGAACCAACAACAGAAGCCATTTTCCCAACAGATGCCCCTGATCTTCCGGATTCTCTTACCCCTGAAATGGTCATGCAATATCTGGAAAATCTTAAAAATAATATTTCCGCTGAAATCGAAACCCAAAAACAAAATGCTTCTGATGCCGTTGATGCCGGTCTTGAAACTGTCGAAGATATCAGACAAAGCATTTCTGCACTCAATAGAACTTTACAGGCAATCGCTTCTATCACAGAATCCGCAGATGCAAATTTTTCCGGCCTTACCCCGGAAAGTCTGATGAAAATGCTGTTTGAACAAATGGGCGGTGCTTCCAGTGCTTCCCCAACAGATCTGATGTCTATTTTCTCTTCTGCTTCGGGAATGCAGGATCTTCTAAATCAGGGCGGCTCTTCTATGCAAGATCTTATGTCTATGTATACTGCCGCATCCGGAATGCAGGATCTTCTTTCTGGATATGGCAGCCAGTCCGGCGGATTGTCTGCACAAGATATGATGTCTGCTTATTTATCCTCCGCAGGGGGCGGATCTCAACAGGATCTTATGTCAGCATTCCTGAATCAGGGAACTGCTCTTCCCTCTTCCTCCGGAACTTCTATGCAGGATATGCTTGCCGCTTATACTTCCGCTTCTGGCATGTCTCAAGAGGATCTCATGAAAATGTACATGAATCAGCAGGGTGCAACTCCCTCCGGAATGAATATGCAAGATATGATGAAAATGTATGCAGAACAATCCGGCATGTCTCAGGAGGATATGATGAAAATGTATGCGGAACAAACAGGCATGTCTCAGGAAGAGCTTGAAAAAATGATGTCCTTATCCAGCAAATCTGAAACAGAGCTTGCCGCATTGATGGATGATTATATGAATGATCCTGATGATGATATTATGCTCAGTATCTATGAAAGATATATCTCCTCTGGCACGTATGATGAAAATATGACAGCGTTCGGCGTTGTCAGTCTGGATGCGCCTACCAGTATTAATATCTATGTAGACAGCTTTGAAGCAAAAGAAGGCGTTGCGGATTGCATTAAAGCCTATAATGAAAGCGTTTCGGAAGAAAATCAAATCAGCTATACGGATTATGTTGGATTATTAATGTCATCTGTAACAACGATCGTAAACGTGATTTCTTATGTGCTAATTGCTTTTGTAGCGGTTTCTCTGATTGTATCCTCCATCATGATCGGCATTATCACATATATTTCCGTTCTGGAACGTACCAAAGAAATCGGAATTCTTCGGGCAATTGGTGCTTCCAAGCAGAATATTTCACAAGTATTCAATGCGGAAACATTTATTATAGGCCTGTGTTCCGGCCTGATCGGTGTAGGGATGACCGGGCTTATCCTGATTCCGGGAAATATGGTCATTCATGCGCTTACAGATTCTACAGATGTGAATGCTGTACTTCCAGCGGCTTCGGCGGCGGTTCTGGTATTGATCAGCGTGATTCTGACATTGATCGGCGGATTGATCCCAGCCAAAAAAGCGGCTTCAAAAGATCCTGTCACGGCACTCCGGACAGAATAAAATCAACTGCTGCATGTAAAAATGCAGCAGTTATTTTTTGTTCATATGTATCCTATGAATTTCACTGGATTGTTCTATAGCTTAATGAAAAATCCCGATTTCCGTGAAACCTTCAAAGCACGTTATCTGAAAATCATAAAACCCCTGTCTTTTTAGTCAGGGGCTTGTTATATTGCTTGCATTTTCCATAGAATTATGCTATACTGTTAATAATACAGATTGGAGATGAAATAATATGATAAAATTTAACTGTGTTGTAGAGCATATTACATTTCAAAGCCCAGAAACTGGATACAGTGTTCTCCGAGTCAGTGTACAAGGCCATACGGATTTTATCACAGTCGTGGGAAATCTGGCAGATGCTGTTGTTGGCGCTGTGCTGATGATCGAAGGCAATTGGATCAATCATCCTAAATATGGGACACAATTTTCTGCTGTAAAATGGCAGGAAACAACACCAGCTACAGCATATGGCATTGAAAAATATCTTGGAAGCGGCCTGATTAAAGGCGTAGGCAAAGCTTATGCGAAACGCATTGTCCAAAAATTCGGGACAGATACGATCCGGGTTATTGAAGAAGATCCCCAACGACTGGCCGAAGTGGAGGGCATCGGGGAAAAACGAATTCAAAAAATTGCAGAAAGCTGGAAACGACAGAAAGAAATCAAAAATATCATGATCTTTCTGCAAAGCTATGATATCAGCGTTTCTTATGCTGTCAAAATTTATAAACAATATAGCGATGAAAGCATTACACTGGTTAAAAAAAATCCGTATCGGCTGGCGGATGACATCCGGGGGATTGGCTTTAAAACGGCAGATGCGATTGCCGCTCGTCTCGGATTTGACAAGCATCATCCGGAACGATGCAGAAGCGGAATTATATATATATTACATCAGCTGGCGGATGAGGGGCATGTATATGCAGAAAAAGAACAGCTTCTTGATAAATGCATGAAGCTGCTTGAAATTGATCAAAATGCACTGGAAACGGCTTTGCAAAGGATGATTACTATATATGATGCAATAGAAGAGCAGGGGGCAATCTATCTCCCGTTTTATTATCGTGCAGAATGCGGCATTGCTAAAAAACTACGGGAACTTTCAGAAGCAGATAGCCTCCTGAATCAGAATATACAGGTTGATATTCCTGCTTTAGAGCGAAAATTGAATATGCAATATGATCCGATACAGGCGGAGGGCATTCAGCAGGCAGTTTCTTCTAAAATCATGATTTTGACAGGAGGACCCGGCACAGGAAAAACAACCACAACGCTTGGCATTATCGAAAGTCTGCGTATGATGGGAAATGCAATACTGCTTGCTGCGCCCACGGGAAGAGCGGCAAAGCATATGGCCGAAGCTACGGGCATGGAAGCGCAAACGATTCATAGACTTCTGGAATATAATCCTGAAAAAGGATTTCAAAGAAATGCTTCCAATCCGCTCGAAGGAGATGTATTAATTATAGATGAATCTTCTATGATTGATATTACACTCATGTATTCCCTGATAAAAGCGATTCCATTGCATATGAAACTGATTCTTGTGGGTGATATTGATCAGCTTCCTTCTGTTGATGCCGGGAATGTTCTTCGTGATCTGATTGATTGCGGACAATTTCCGGTGATTCGGCTGACCAAAATTTTCCGTCAGGCACAATCAAGCCATATCATCACGAATGCCCATAAGATCAACAAGGGCATATTTCCGAATTTGCAGAATCCTCCCGGAACAGATTTCTTTTTTATCGAATGTGAAGAGCCTGAACAGGCCGCACAGCAGATTGTAGGATTAGTAAAAACCCGACTTCCGAATTATTGCCATGTCAAACCGGAAGAAATTCAAGTTCTGACACCCATGCAAAAAGGTGTCATTGGTGCAACAAATCTAAATCAGCTATTACAGCAAAATCTGAATTCAGGAGGAATCTCTCTCAATCATAGTGGACGCTGTTACAGGCTCAATGATAAAGTCATGCAGATCCGGAATAATTATGAAAAAGATGTATTTAATGGCGATATTGGCACAATCGCTGCAATTGATACAGAAAATAGAGAAATCATCATCCGCTTTGAAAATCGACATATTCATTATGATATTACAGAACTGGATGAACTTGTGCATGCTTATGCAATTACGATTCATAAATCACAAGGGTCAGAATATCCGATTGTGATTCTTCCGATCATGATGACGCATTTTATTATGCTGCAAAGAAATCTGATTTATACAGGCATTACCAGAGCCAAAAAAATGCTTGTGCTGATCGGTACAAAAAAAGCCGTTGCCTATGCTGTGAAACATGTGACTGTCACGCATCGAAACAGCCGACTCAAAGAAAGATTGCTTGCGAAATCATAAAAATTGCAATAAACAAAAGAGAAAATGCAATTGTTTTTTCAGCATAATTGTGTTAAAATAATGATTAAGATAAAAATTTGTTCATAATTTTGGTCGCAAGGGGGAATTTTTTATTATGAAATCCAGAAAGGCATGCAAACGGCTGCTTGCTTTGCTGTCTGCATTATGTCTGCTTCCTGTTTCCGGCTATCATCCGCAGACGGCCGGCGCAGCTTTCAATATTCTTGCATTTCCGGGCGCAGCAGGTGCAGGCCGCTATGCTACGGGCGGACGTGGCGGAGAAGTGTATCATGTCACAAATCTGAATGATTCCGGCACAGGTTCTTTCCGGGATGCTGTCAGCAAATCCGGGAGAATTGTTGTTTTCGATGTCAGCGGAACGATTGAGCTGAAAAGCAATGTGCTCGTAGAAAGTAATATCACCATTGCTGGCCAGACTGCTCCCGGCGGTTCTGGTATCACACTCAAGAATTATAAACTCGGCATGAGTGGCGATAATATCATTTGTCGGTTTATCAGCTCACGCCCCGGCCCTTATAAAGCAACCAGCTCCGGAAATGATGCATGGGGCGGTGCAAAAGGATCAAATTCTATTATTGATCATTGTTCTATGAGCTGGACAACAGATGAACAATGGGGACTGTATTCTAATAATGAATATTATACTGTACAATATTCTATTATAGGCCCTGCGGATTCTTGGGGCGGTCATGCCAAAGGATTGCACGGATTCGGCCTGATGATGGGAAAAGGCTATTCTACATTTGATCATAATCTAATTGTTCATAACGTTTCCCGAAATTTCCGGGGCAAGATTGAAGGATCAGAAACAGCTGATTTTACAAATAATGTAATTTATAACTGGGCATATCAAACAGCTTACGGCACAATCGGCCATCTGAATTATGTGAATAATACCCTTAAAATGGGTACTGGCACAGTTGGCGGAAAACATTATGTCAATGTAGATAGTACCACAAAACCCCAGAATTTTAAAATTTTCCTTCAGGGAAACAGAATGCTGAATATTGATAATTCTGTCTATGATACTGTCACAAGTGATAACTGGAACGGTATTGATATTAAAGCCGCATTGACTACAGATTATGGCGTGACAAAAGATTCATTGAAGAGCAATACTTCTTTTCAAACTACAGTCAATGGCGTTAATGTTTCTACAGCCGATACTTGTGAAAGTGCCGAAGCTTCTTATGAACATGTGCTTGCTTTCGCTGGAAATGGCATTTCTTCTGATCAGCGAACCGCTGTTGATCAACAATGCGCCTATGAAGCAAAAACAGGTACAGGCTATCTTTCCGGCACAGCCGCCTATGATGATGCAACAGATGCCAATAAAACAAATATTGATAAATATCAAATTCAATGCGGTGTTACTTATACTTATCCTTCTGCCGTGCTGACAAAAGATATTATTGATACAGATAATGACGGCATGTCCGATGAATGGGAAGAACTCAGAGGATTAAATCCCAATGATCCCAGCGATAGTAAGGGCGATTACTGCGGACAGGGGTATACTAATATTGAGTATTATATCAATGATCTTACTGTCAATGCATTTCCGGAAGGTGTTGTAGAATTATCACCTGAAACAGGTACGCTCACAGCTAATTCTCCTTTTGTCCAGATAGAAGCGGAAGAGTTCAGCACACAGGAAGGCATTAAAACAGAAAATACATCTGATGAATCCGGAAATCAAAATATTGGCTATATTGAAAATAATGATTATGTCATGTATAAGCGTCTGGATTTTGAAGATGGTGCAAAGACATTCACAGCACGTCTTTCCGGTAATGCATCCGGAATAGAATTATATCTGGATGATATCAATGGCTCTCCTGTGGCAAGTCTTTCCTATGCCGGAACAGGCAGCTTTTCCAAATGGGAAACGGTATCATTTAATATCCCTACGATTACGGGAACACATAATTTATATATCAAATTTACCGGCGGTGAAGGCTATTTATTAAATATGAACTGGTTCACGTTCGGGAAAGAAGCGATTCCTGTAAATGGAGAATTAGCTAAGAATCTGCTTGTGCAGGATTCTGAAAATGGATCAGATTGGAAATTTGCAGAAAATCTTGCTATCAATTCCCCTGTGTTTGGTGATCGTGATTTTACATTCACAGAACTCCCCGAAACGGTTTTCGGTGCAGAACAGATTCTGACTGCATGCGATTCTAAAAATTATACCGGAGAAACCGCCGCCAGCTTCCAAGCAAATAAAAATATTACCGTTTCCGTTGCCATGGATGTCAGAGTAGAAAATCAGCCTGCATGGCTCTCTGATTGGAAAAAAACCGATCTCACCGCAAAAAGTTCCAATGATGTCAGCTTTGTGATTTATCAGAAAAGTTTCTCAGAAGGAGATATTATTTCCCTCGGTTCGAATGGCCAATCTGCGTATTGTGTGAATTATACCGTATTCTTAAAAGAAGACATGCCAATGGAAACAGAACCTTCCCTCACAGAAACAGATCCCATCATAGAAGATACTCTTTTCCGGGGCGATGTCAATGAAGATGAAGCTATCAATATCATGGATGTCATTTTGCTGAATAAAGCCATCTATGGAAAAGCCACCCTTTCCGAACAAGGTGAAAAAAATGCCGATGCGGATCAGGATGGAAAGCCCACTGCTACAGATGCCCTCATGATCATGAAACATATTATCAGATTAATTGATCTGAACGCTGAATAAAAAATTTCCCCTGCTGATCAGGCAGGGGAATTTTTATTTTTAATATGCAAGCTTTTCTTGTAAATACGCTTCCAGCTCTGTAATAGGAAGCCGAACCTGTTCCATTGTATCACGATCACGGACGGTCACACACTGATCTTTTTCTTTAGAATCAAAATCATATGTAATGCAGAACGGTGTGCCAATTTCATCCTGACGGCGGTATCTTCTGCCGATTGCTCCTCTATCATCATAATCCACAAGGAATTTTTTAGATAGCTTTGTAAAAATTTCTTCTGCTTCCGGAGCGAGCTTTTTCGATAGCGGCAAAACAGCGGCCTTGAATGGCGCAAGTGCCGGATGCAGATGCAGAACGGTTCTTGTCTCCTGTGTTTCGGGAACAACTTCCTCATCATAAGCTTCTGTCAGAATCGTCAGGAATAATCTTTCCACGCCAAGAGATGGCTCGATCACATAGGGAATATATTTTTTATTCTCATCCTGATCAAAATATTCCATAGATTCGCCGGAATGATTCTGATGTTGTGTCAGATCATAATCTGTTCTATCTGCGACACCCCATAATTCGCCCCAGCCAAATGGGAATAAATATTCAAAATCCGTTGTAGCTTTGGAATAGAATACTAATTCTTCCGGACTATGATCTCTCAGCCGGAGATTTTCCTCCCGGATGCCTAAGCCAAGCAAGAACTCTTTGCAATACTCTCTCCAATAAGAGAACCAATCAAGATCTGTTCCCGGTTTGCAGAAAAATTCCAGTTCCATCTGTTCGAACTCACGTACACGGAAAATAAAATTGCCCGGCGTGATTTCATTTCTGAATGATTTGCCAACCTGTGCAACGCCAAAAGGAATTTTCTTTCTGGTAGTTCTCTGGATATTCTGGAAATTGACAAAAATACCTTGTGCTGTTTCCGGACGGAGATATAATTCTGATTTGCTGTTTTCCGTTACACCCTGAAAGGTTTTGAACATCAAATTAAACTGACGGATTTCTGTAAAATCATGTTTTCCACAGTTAGGGCAGGGAATCGCTTTTTCTTTGATATAATTCATCAGCTGTTCATTGCTCCAGCCTGCGGGATTTGTCCCGTCAAAATCTTCAATCAGATTATCGGCTCTATGGCGAGTTTTACAGGCTTTGCAATCCATAAGAGGATCAGAAAAGCCGCCAAGATGGCCAGATGCTACCCATGTTTCAGGATTCATTAAAATTGCACTATCAAGGCCGACATTATAAGGATTTTCCTGAATAAATTTTTTTCTCCAGGCGTTTTTGATATTATTTTTCAGCTCTACGCCAAGAGGACCATAGTCCCATGTATTGGCCAAACCACCATAAATTTCAGAACCCGGATAAACAAAGCCTCTCCCTTTGCATAGATTCACGATCTTATCCATGCTTTTTTCACTGTTTTTGAGCACTGTATTCACTTCTTTCTTCATTTCAACTCAATATGAGGATGGTTTCCTATCCTCATGACACATGACGCTAATTTTATTATATCGCATTAATATAAAATCATTATGTATTTTTTATGAATTTTTTATGAATTCATGTGTGCAGAATTATTTTTTTGTCACACATCCTGAACAGCCGCATAGTATATTATAAATACTGAATACAGGAGTGACTGATTCATGAAAATCGTTGTGGTAAGAAGTCCGAAGCTATTGGCAGGTGTTCTCCGGCTGGTATTTCATATCAAGAAAGAAGCCGAAACAGAATAATCATAAATCGGGAGGATGCAGGCCGCATTTCTCCTGATTTTTTTGCATAAACTGAAATCAGAAAGGTGTGTGAACCTCATGCAGGAAAATGTGATACTTGATATTCCCGAATCATCTGAAAATGGCTGGCAGCCGCCTGTTCTCAAAAAAGAAGAAATTCCAGAAGATCCCCAAAGCTGTGCCGATATTTTTTTTATGCAATATATCATCTGCATTTTGCTTTTGACGGCATTATTTTCTATACGGATTTATGACGAAAAAATATTTCAGAATACGATTGCTATATTTCAACAGCGCACACATGCAGATTCAGAATCTTGGATACTGCATTTGATCGCATTGGTGCAAAGCTTGTGGAATTGAGATTTCCTCATTTCCGGATTGTCATCCATTTTGGATTTCTGGCTGTATTGACATTGCTGTTTCTCAGAATTCAGGAATTATTGATCCGTCAAACATTGCTTGTCTGTCTTGTGCATGAGCTGGGGCATGGGATTGCCATGTGTTTGACAGGATCAGGGATACAGGAAATCCGTTTTCATGCCGCAGGCATCCGGATACAAACAGATACCTGTCTGCTTCGCACAGGACAGGCTGTTCTGATCTCTTTGAGTGGCCCTTTGATTAATCTGATATTTGCAGGGCTTTTATGGCAGATACAGCCTGTTCCGGCTATTCTACATTTGAGCATGGGCGTTTTTAATCTCCTGCCCTATCAAGTACTTGATGGCGGAACAGCTTTGGCATATCTGTTTGAATCTTCTCCGCAGATTCTGAAAGGCATTTCTATTTTTTCTATCTTATGTTCTATCGCCTTGATCATGATATTATCTATCTGGGAAATACAGAATCCTTTGCTATATTTCATGCTGATATATCTGGCTATTTCTGAAGCAGATGAATTGCTCCCTACGCTCTTGACAAAATATAAAAAATAAGATATACTAAAATTATATATTTGAAAAATTTAACATGACGATGGAGAAAACGGACGGCGAGCCATGGGAAAAGGTTTCTGCTGCCATTGGATATGCTATCTATAATCCTGACATTGATGATTGTGTAGAGAATGTTTTCAACCGTGCAGATAAAGCGATGTATCATAGAAAGAGTGAAATGAAAGCATTACGTTGAATGAAAGTTTGCCAAAGCAAATAGAAATATTCACATTCTCTAAATTCTGATTTTATATAAAGGGCAAGAATCCTCTTGCCCTTTTATATATTTAATAAAGCTTGCTATGGTCTTTTTTGTGAAATGATGAAACATAGACTTGATTTTTTGATTCAACAGTGCTATAATATTGTTAGCGGAAGCTTACTATATAATTATACCGCATCATCAAGCAAATCAAAAAAAGGAGAGAGATTTATGATATGAATTATCAGAAAATAAAAAAACAGCTTTGGATTGGCATTTTGGGAGCGTTCCTGACATTGATTGGTGATATGCTGATTGGATGTATCCAATTTCCGGACGGCGTCAATATGATAGAAGGCTATTTTGCCGCAGCATTAGCAATGCCAATTTGGCGGCCGATTTTTGGCGGTTTGATCGGCTGTTTGGGAATCTGTCTTGAAGTTCCGGCACTTCTGACAATTTATCCTTTTATAAAAGAAAAAATGCCTAAAAGTGCAGAATTCTATAGACTTTCTATGTATGTTTATCTTGCAATCGGGGGTGGGGCGGTGCATCTTCCATGCGGAGTATTCATGTGGCTTTATCATGTAGTGACGGAAAAAGCCGGACAAGCTATAGGACATGAGATTGCAATGCAGTATCTGTTATATTTTCTAATTCCGGTATCAGCAGTTTTCATGCTGTTTTTCTTTGGAGCGAATATGATACAGTTTATTGTATTTTTCAAAGGAAAAACGCCGTTTCCAAGATGGTATTGTGTATTCAATTTATTGATTGGACAGATTTTGTTCAACGCTGTCAGAATGATTGAAAATGATGCCATCATAAATGGTATTGGCACTTCCAATAAAAGTATTAGCGGAATTATCATGTTTACGGCGTTTCTAATCGGATTCCGGAAGTATGTTTTTGATTCTGAATCATGAAAGGATAAAAAATGAAATATTACGAATGGGGAAAGCAACACAACAGGATGATACTGCTTCTGCCGGGTACATGCTGTACGATAAAATCTAATTTTTCACAGGTGATTCCGCTTCTATCGAAGCAGTTTCATGTCATTGGTGTGGATTATGATGGATTTGATGGGAAAAAAACAGAATTTTCTGATATGCTGACGATTACTTTAAAAATAGAACAGTTTATTTTGAATCGATGGAACGGAAAAATAGATATTATTTATGGTTCTTCTCTCGGCGGAAGTTTTACCGCTCTGCTTCTGCAAAGAAATCAGATTTCCGTTCGTCATGCGATTATCGGAAGCTTTGATTTTGACCAAGACGGAAAATTTTTGGCATGGCTCAAAACAAAGCTGATTCTAAAACTGATGTATCCGATTCTAAAAACCGGAATTATGCCAGAATGGATGCTCTCTATCATGAAGAAGCGGCACAGTGCGGAAGAACTTCAGAACTCAAAACGGATGATTGCAGCGATTTCATCCGGAATGAAACATGTCACAAAAAACTCTGTTAAAAATCAGTTTTACTCTGATTTAATTACACCCATTAATAAAAATATCCAATGTTCCGGAACAGAAATTCATATTTTCTATGCTTTGCAGATGGGTGAAAAATATCGTTCCCGTTATCTGCTTCATTTTCCGAAGCCGGATATTATCGAACAGGATTATGGACATGAAGAATTATTATTTTTCCATCCGGAACAATGGATAACAGCTATCTGTGATTGCTGTCAGCATAAGTTAGACACAGCTAATTAAAAAGGAGGATTTGCATGAAAACAGAAAATAACCCAAATATTATGAAAATTCTAAATGAATATGCTGGAAACTACCAGCATCTCATTACAATCGGAAGAATATTGGCGGCATTAAGTGCCTTTGCCGGGCTGCTTCCGTTCTATGACATTTGGAAGATGATCCGTATTGTAGTTAGAGGGGAAGCATTATCACAGATTTCATCAATTGCATGGCAAGCGGTCGGAATTACAGTTCTTGCATTACTGCTCTATATTGCGGCATTATTCTGCACACATATTGCCGCTTTTCGAGTACAGGCAAATATGAGAAGCCGTTTAATGCGTCGTATTCTGACACTGCCTTTAGGCGTATTCGATGAGGAGGGGACTGGAAAAATCCGCCGTACTGTCAACGATTCCACAGCGACAACAGAAACCTATATTGCGCATAATCTCCCTGATAAAGCCGTTGCGGCAGCCACGCCGATTGGCTTATTAGCTTTGCTTGTTGTGTTTGATTGGAAAATTGGTTTGCTTTGTCTGATTCCTGCTTTGATTGGATTCGCATTCATGATGAGTATGATGGGAAAAGGAATGCAGGAAAAAATGGCAGAATATCAGAATGCACTTGATACTATGAGCAGTGAGGCAACAGAATATGTCAGGGGAATTCCTGTTGTAAAAGTATTTGGACAGTCTGTGTATTCATTCCGAAGATTCAAGAATGCAATTGATGATTTCGGAAAATGGGCGACAGAATACACACTCATGCTGCGGATGCCGATGGTAAAATTTATGACCAGTATCAATGCCGTTTTTGTATTTTTAGTATTATCTGCATTTCTGTTTTCAAGAAATGGCGTGACTCCGGAAGTGATTTTAAATATCATGTATTATATTATCGTCACACCGCTTTTCACGGTCACATTGACGAAAATCGCCTATTCCGGTGAACAAGAAATGGTTGTAGTGGATGCGCTCAAGCGCATTGATACTATTTTTGATATTCAGTCATTGGAAAACGCAGAACATCCAGAAGCTCCAGAAGATGATTCTGTCACGCTGTCTGATGTGAGTTTCCGGTATCAGGATGCTAAAACAGATGCTGTTCATCATCTGAATATTCAAATCAAGAGTGGTGAACATATTGCTCTCGTTGGTGCTTCCGGCGGAGGAAAGACAACAACAGCCGAACTGATTGCAAGATTTTTTGATGTTACAAAAGGTTCTATTCAGATTGGTGGTGTGGATATTCGCAATATTTCTCAGGAATTACTGATGCAGAAAATTTCATTTGTCTTTCAGGACAGTCGACTGCTGAAAAAATCAATTCTTGAAAATGTTCGTCTTTCCCGTCCGGATGCAACAGAAATTGAAGTCATGCAGGCTCTTGAAATGGCACAGTGTATGGATATTATTGAAAAATTGCCAGATGGTGTGCATACTGTTATTGGAGCAAAGGGCATTCATCTTTCCGGCGGTGAACAGCAAAGGATTGCTATCGCTCGTGCGATTCTGAAAAATGCGCCGATTATCATTCTTGATGAAGCCACTGCCTTCGCTGATCTTGATAACGAAATGAAAGTTCAGATGGCATTTTCTGAACTCGCCAAAGGAAAAACACTTATCATGATTGCACATAGGCTCAGTACAGTGACACATGCTGATTGTATTTATGTTCTGAAAGATGGCACTGTCTGCGAAAGCGGTACACATGAGGCTCTCATGCAGAAAAATGGGATTTACAGACAGATGTTTGAAGATTATACACGCTCTGTAAATTGGAAAGTAGGTGCATAACATGAAGCTGATTGAAATATTACAGCATAAATTTGCACTTTCTCATGAAGGTGCTGTAGATATGGTAAAAGCCTGCATCAGCGTAACGGTCACAAATATCGCATTGATGATGCCAGCAGGAATTTTATATATGCTGATTCAAGATTTGTTGAATCATACACTGACGGCAGAACGGATTCCGTTTTATGTTATCGGCTCAATTGTGATACTTGTGTTAATCGCATTGACAAACTTTATTCAATATAATGCAACATTTCTATCTACTTATAAAGAAAGCGGAGTCCGGAGAACAGCTCTTGCTGAACGTCTCCGGAAGCTTCCGCTGTCATTCTTTGAAAGAAAAAATATTGCCGACTTGACAACAACTATCATGTCCGATTGTGCTCAGATTGAAACCGCTTCCAGTCATTGGATTCCGGAGCTGATTGGCGCATTGATTTCTACTGCGATTGTTGGCATCAGTCTGTTTTTATTCTTCGACTGGCGGATTGCATTGGCGAGTTTCTGGGTAATACCGGTATCATTTCTGACGGTCTGGGCATCTGCTAAAATTCAGAAACAGGCAGTTCAAAAAAATAACAATGTCAAAATGGAACTGGCAGATGGCATTCAAGAATGCCTTGAAACCATGCGTGACCTGCGTTCTAATAGCGCACAGGATAACTATATGAAAGAATTGGACAATAAAATTCAGAATGTTGAAAAACAGGCACTTTTCACAGAGCTGAAACTTGCCATATTTGTCAATACTGCGGCAATTATTCTGAAACTCGGCATTGCAACAACGGCATTGGTTGGCGGAACATTGTTAGCATCTGGAGAAATTAGTTTGCTGACATTTTTTATGTTCCTGATGCTGGTTTCCAGACTGTATGATCCTATGCAGATTACACTCCAGAATTTTGCGGCGATTATCGCAACAACGGTACAATGTGAACGTCTGGATGAAGTACTTTCTCATGAAATCCAAACAGGTTCGGAAAAGATGACCAATCAGGGATATGATATTGCATTTCGTCATGTGACATTTTCTTATGATGAGGAAACGGCAGTCCTCAAAGATGTATCTTTCACAGCAAAGCAAGGTGAAGTGACAGCATTAATAGGCCCTTCCGGCGGAGGGAAAACAACAGTTTCCCGATTAGCGGCACGATTCTGGGATGTGACAGGCGGAACTATCACACTTGGGGGAATGGATATTTCTAAAATTGACCCTGAAACGCTGTTTTCTGCCTATTCTATTGTATTTCAGGATGTGACACTGTTCAATCAGAGCATTATAGATAATATTCGCATTGGCAAAAAAAATGCTTCTGATGAAGAGATTTTACAGGCGGCAAAGCTTGCAAACTGTGATGAATTTGTTTCCCGTCTGCCCGATGGTTATCAGACAATAATCGGCGAAAATGGAAATGAACTTTCCGGCGGAGAACGTCAAAGAATTTCCATTGCAAGAGCATTTCTAAAAGATGCGCCGATCATTCTGCTTGATGAAGCCTCAGCAAGTCTGGATGTCGAAAACGAAACCGCAATTCAGACAGCATTATCAAGGCTGATTAAAAATAAAACTGTCATCGTGATTGCACATAGAATGCGCACTATTGCTGGAGCTGATAAAATTGTGGTTCTGTCGGATGGTGTTGTCAAAGAATCCGGCAAACCTTCTGAATTACTTCAGAAAAACGGCATCTTTGCACAGATGTTGAAAACACAGAATGCTGGTCAAAACTGGTCAATCACATAAGTGAATTATCAAGAGGGAAAATCAATAACTTAGGGCTGTTACATCAAAATGAATGGTGCGACAGCCCTATTTTTCGTTATTTTTTATTCTACATTCACAGGCTTCAATATAACATTTCCTTTTTTATCCACATGGGAAACACAGCAACAAACACCATCCGGATTTTCTTTTCTTGCCTGCCGGATTTCCTCCGCTTTTTCTTTTCCAACGGCTGCATCCAGATGTTTATCAATCCAATTCCAGCTCATCTGTCCGGTTTTTTTATCTAATTTGGCACTACCAAATTTCGCATCTACAATCAGAAATTTTGGCTTTCCATTAGGATTATCATACACACCATCAAGACCATGATGTCCGGTATCTTTCATACTTGTAACGCTGTCTATATTTAACCGTCTATAGCCTTTTTCTCTCAGATACTGATCTGTCCGCATTTCTCCAAAGTTGCCTTTTTTCAGATTTTCAAAATTATGTGTTATCGTATCTGATGTACCATCTGTTGTGCCTTTCGTTTCTGTATCTGTCCTAGTATTACTGGAAAAATTTGAATTTGATGTTCCCCAGCTGTAGCCATATCCTCCGCCAAGTCCCATAAATCCGATATGTGCATTGACAGAATGTGTTCTGTTAATTGCCTTGCTTGTGCCTTCAGAATTTGCATCGGATTTGGAGAATGACAAAGAATCTGTATGATTTTTACCATGTTGTTCCTGATAAGTAGTATATGGAAAAACGGCATTAGCTAAATCTTCATAGCCTGATATGATTTCTGCAATTGTCTCATAAGAAAGTGATTCTGCTAAAAAGATAACAGTATATTCTTCGGATTCGGTTTTTGGTACAATCCCGTTCAGAAGCTTGTCAATTCCCTGTGTGAGATATTCTTCAGAATATTTTGAGGGAGAATTCACCATTACAGCGACCGAGCGGATAGCTTCATCATACTGGAACAACTCTTCTGTTTTATGAACCCCTGAAATATCGCACATCACTTCTGTTTTTGTTCCGGGGAAATTACCTTTCAGGGAATTTTCCAGAAGTTCTATTTTGCTTCTCATCGTACCGCCAGAACTGGAATCAGGATTCTGAATGATAAAATACATTTCCGTAGAAAGCAGTTTTCTTTTGACAACTAAAGCAATAGTATCATTTCCGAATGCAAAAAGGCTCAGGACATTCTTGAAACAATCACCAATATTCTGTTCTTTATCAAACACCCATTTTTTGATTTGTAATGCACGAATATTCTTCTGATAACTGAAAGATTTTCTATATTCTCCAAACGGCAAAATTTGATAGCTTCCCGATTGTAAATCAAGAAGATATGTATTATCAACTGTATAAGCGATTTCTCCCATTTGATTGAGAATCAGTTCATATTGTTCCTGTAGCATGGTTTGCACCTCTTATTTTTCAGATTGAATTAAATGCTTGAATATATTCTTTCTCACAGACATCTTCCAAATTTTTTAGATAATTCATAACAAACTTCCTGAAATCTCTTGCCAGGTTTCCGTTATCATGAATTTTCCCAGGTTTGGAATAATTTCTTTTGAGAATTTTATTTACATCTTGTGAAATATCCGAAGGGTTCACTGTGGATTCTTTTACAAAAGAAATTCCTGTCTGATGAATAGATTTTCCTGTTTCTTTTGCCAGAGTTTTGATAAAATTATCTGCCTGCTGAATCAGATATTCTTTTCTGCTTTTCTGATATTTTTTCATGTCGAATAATGTATCTATGCTTTCCTGAACAATGTCCTGATAGATTCCATAGGGATTATCCTCAATATGATGATGCAGATGTTTAATAGGTTTATAAATTTTCTGCTTACAGATTATTTCCAGTTCTTCAGCATTCGGAAAATTCAGCTTTCTTTTTAATTCAGTGGATAATTTTTGAATTGTTGGCAATCTATACGCTGGAACAGATGGTTTGGGAGAAGGTTGCGGCTCTGATTTTGACTGTATCTGAATTTCTAATTTTTTTATTTTTTCCATTAAGGATTCTATCAGCTGGGAGGTAGTTTGTTCAGAAGTCTCTGCGGGTTCTATTCTGGACAGCATGAACTGACGATGTGTATCATATTTCATAGCATCCCAAAGATAGTGAAAATCTTTTTCTTGCATGAAAGCTTTTATCTGAACATATTCAGCACCATCAAAATCAAATGCCAGAGCTTTGATAAAAGTTTCTTTATCCTGTTTCTGCAAATCGAAGCTGCTTCCCTGACGCATATATCCCATCATTTTGCTATCTGGCGGAACGGGAATACTTTTTTGATCATGAAAAATCCGGAAATCAATCCCTTTTTCCGGAGTATATCTTATTTCTAAACTATCCATAATGATTTCTCCTAAAATTATGAAATATTATTATTAATACAGCTATCAATCATTTCCAGTTCTTTCATACATGAATCAGAAATCTGCTGTAATGCTTCTTCAAGTTTTATTTTCTCTTCCTGTTCAATTTGAACGGCAAAAGCATCCTGTATGCTATCCAGCATAGCATTGCATGAACAAATATAATCCTGTTCGCAATATATTATTACATATGGCAAATGCTTTTCCATAAAACGACGAATGTCATGTGACATGTTTCCTTTATGCAGATTGCTTGATCGTTCTTATTAATATTTTTTTTGAAAATATATTCCATATCCGAATTGATATCTGGCAGAACAAATTCAGGAATCTGTATTTGTGGATCTATATTTTTTTCAAACTTTTTTTGCAGAATGCTGACGAAATCATGATATTTCTGTTTCAATAACTTCATTCTGTTCTGAGTATTCAAAGCAAACGATTCTGCTATCAGATTCTGAACAATATCACAGATATTTTTAGAGCGAAATTTTATATGATCGAGTGTCAGAGGATTTTCATCTACAGAAGCCCCAGATTGCAGAGAATGGATAGTTGAAATTGTTCCGGATGCGCCGCTTCCTCCGTGACAGACAAATACATGAATTTCTTTGCCACTAAAGTCATACTCATCAAGAAAGCTGTAGACTGTCATCGGCATATCTCCCCACCAGTTCGGAAATCTAAGATAAATCATATCATATTGACTGACATCATCAAGATGATTAGCAAGTTCCGGACGGGCATTTTCATTCTGTTCATTTTTTGCCTGATTGGTCGTATCACGATAATCAGCCGGATAAGGGCTGATAGTTTCAATCTGGAACACATCACCGCTAGTTTGATTTTGAATCAGTGAAGCAGTATATTCTACATTTCCCATGAGCGTTCCGGAGTTCAGATTTCTGCTTGCTGAAGAATCAGCATCTGTACCATCAGCCTGCGGATTAGAAAAATAAGTAATCAGAATATGATTTTCTGAAACTGGTTCAAATGCAGAATTTTCATCTGGCAGGATATTTTCTTCTATGGAAATTGATTCTGTTTCTGGAATTGTGGTATCTTCTGAAATGATTGTCTGTTCCTACTCTGCTTCCGTAACGGCAGATTCCGCAATATTTTGTGATGCACCACAGGCAGACGAGAACAGGAAATTTCCAATCAGCAGTACGGAAGATAATTTCGTGACATCCTCCCCCGCCTAAAGAGGCGGGGGCTTCCTCCCACAAAAGCGGGCAGTCGGTTCCTGCTCGACAGTAC
>DJXD01000096.1 GCA_002449585.1 Ruminococcus sp. UBA7013 | reverse complement strand
CAGTAGCACCCGTTGCGCCTGTTTCACCTGCTTCGCCAGTGGCTCCGGTTGCGCCAGTTGCGCCTGGTCTTCCCGGTCTTCCAGGTCGGCCAGGTGCTCCAGTCGCACCTGTAGCTCCGGTTGCACAGATCACTGTCGGCGGACATGCTGGCCTGCATGGCTCCGGACAAGGAATATATTCAGGAATTCCACATCCGGAACATGGATACATAGACATGATTAATCACTCTCCTATATTATATATTAATTTTCAGTATTTCGCATTTCATTGAAATATTGCTGATTGAATAAATAAGCTTTATCTTTTGGTTTAATACGTCCTGCTTTGTCATTATATGTCTTTGCCTTTGGAATGTTTCCGATCCTGTCATAGCAGACACATAATTGGATATATGGGATATAATCATGACAATCGGGGATAGAAAAACCGCCTTGATGAAGATCATAAGGGGTATGGAGTGCCGTTTCATACCAGAAAATAGCTTCTTGATATTTTTTTTGATTGAACTTGATTTTTCCAATATCGCAACAGATTTCTGCTCTGGGAGAATCATAGAGAAAACTTTGAAATAATGCCTGCAAAGCGGTATCTGTTTGATTTAGATGGATGCAACATTGTGCCATCTGCTGGCAAGCAGTAATTTGATTCTCTTTCCAGCCATCTGCCTGATTCAGAAAATCCAGATAAGCAAGTAGTGCTTTTTCATATTGTTGATGATAGAAAAGTTCACGGGCATAATAAAATTTTTCACGAGTATTGAGCGGCTGGTGCTTGCTGAGAAGTGTTTCAAAGATACGAAGATTACGGTCAGGATCATTCACATGGAGCTTTCTGTGTTCAATCGCTGGTTGTGCATAGAGGATTGTTCCGGAAGGCGTGATTGTTTCATGCACAGCCCCCTGCCATTGAAAATGACAGTCTCTCTTGAGAATTCTTTCACGATAATAAGTAAAAACAGGATTATTATCAGCATCAAAAGCGACATGATAGGGAAGCATAACAACATCAGCTGTCAGGTGCTGTTTTAATTGTGAAAGCTGTTTTTGATTTGAAAGGCTGATAACATCATCAGCATCAAGCCACATTTGATAATCCTGAGTGGCTTTTGAAAAAGAGAAATTACGGGCGGCTGAAAAATCATCCTGCCAAGGGAAATCATACACAAAAGGAGTATATTGTTTTGCAATAGAAGGGGTATTATCCTGAGAGCCTGTATCAGCAATGATGATTTCATCAGCAAAAGATTTGACACAATCCAGACATCTGGAAATAACAGGTTCTTCATCTTTGACAATCATGCAGACACTAATTGTAGCCATAAAAATGATCACACGCTTTCTGAATGATGATATGATTATCATATGCAGAGCATGAAAAGTTGTGACAGATGATTGCAATATTTTTAAGTTTATGCTATAATAAAAATAGATGAGTTTGAACAGAAAGGATAAAAAAGTATGATAAAAAAAAGCAATGTTATGTTAAAGTCATTATGTTCTGCTTTTCTGATGTATTCAAGAATTCCCGTTCCGGTGGTTGAATGGAATGATGAAAATAAACGCTATGCATTGTGTTGTTTTCCATTAATCGGCATTCCGATTGGATTTTTGTTTTTATGTTGGACAGGAATTTGCATTCGATGGGGAATCAATCGGATATTATTCAGCGTAGTCAGTGTTTGTATTCCGATATGGATTACAGGGGGCATTCATCTGGATGGCTTCTGTGATGTAACAGATGCAAAAAATGCATTTTGCAGTCCCGAAAAGCGGCTTATCATTATGCATGATCCGCATATTGGAGCATTTGCAGTGATTTATCTATGTCTGTATCTGCTTTTGCAGACGGCACTCTTCACACAGATTTCTGATCTGAGGACAATCGGCGTTATTTCCTGCGGATATATTTTATCCAGAGCATATAGTGGGTTATCTGCCATTTGTATTAGACCAGCAAAAGAAACAGGATCTTTGCAAAATTTTGTTGCACCAGCAGATCAGCGGCTTACATTGATTACATTATCCGTTATTATAACAGCGGCTTGCATTGGAATGATAATGCTTTCTCCTATAACAGGGGCAACTTGTGCAATTACATCCGGAATTGTATTTTTATATTATCTGAAATTTTGTGATCAGTATTTTGGAGGGGTGACAGGAGATTTATGCGGCTGGTTTCTCCAAACCTGTGAATTATGGATGCTGATTGTAGCAATTGGTGCAGAGGTGATATTGACATGAATCCGGAATATTATTTCATCCGTCATGGAATGACAGCAGGAAATAAGGAAAAGCGTTATGTTGGGCGGACAGATGAGCCACTGTGCCAAGAAGGGATAGAAAAAGTCCGGGAACTGATTCTGCCGGACTGTGATCTTTTGATTTCCAGCCCTATGCGCAGATGTCTGCAAACGGCTGAAATATTATATCCGGGGAAACCCATTCAGATCTATGAAGAATTTCGGGAATGTGATTTTGGTGTGTTTGAGATGCATAATTATCAGGAACTATCCGGCAGGCCGGATTATCAATTCTGGATTGATTCCGGCGGAACAGCGGCATTTCCGGGAGGAGAATCTCCGGAAGAATTCAAAAACAGAATTACAAAGGCATTTCAAAAATTTTTAATCTCATGCAGACAGCAACGGGTTGTTTTTATTATACATGGTGGGACAATTATGTCAATCATGGAGAAATATGCGATTCCATCACAAAATTATTATGCATGGCATGTTCCTAATGCTAATGGTTATAAAGTGATATTTGACAGGCAGATGTGGAAATTTTCTCATGTCATGCAGATAGTCAAAAAAAATTCCTGAAAGTGCAATAAACTGCTGATTCTGTATAAAATCTAAAAAAGACTTGCATTTTGCTGAAAATGCTGTTATAATAGAATATGCCGGCAAATAATAAAATACAGGCGGTGCTTCCGATTGCTTGCGCAAGGCCGGAAGGTAAAAGGGAAACAGCTGTGAATGCTGTACGAACCCGTCACTGTGATGGCGGAGTGAAAGACGATTTGCATATTTTGTGAAGTCACTGGCATCGGCCGGGAAGGCTTGTCTTTCATGAAGATGCCTAAGTCAGGAAACCTGCCGCCTGTGGTACAGAAATTTGTTTCATACAGTTTCAGATCACGAGGTTACTGATTGTACCATGTTAAGTGATTTCGTGCTTTTTTGTTTTCTTACAGAAAGGATAAATCATTATGAAAAAATTAATTATAAGCTTGATGACAGTTTCTATTCTGGTTCTCACCCTGACAGGATGCGGAAATAAAACTGCTAGCAGTGATGCAGAAAATACATCATCTCAGAATATAACAGATGTTTCAGAAGAAGAAGTAAATATTGATGAAATTGCTCCTGCTGATAATTCTGTTGAAGATCTTGACGCTGTTTCTGATGATGCAAGTGATACAGATACAGATGATGCAGATGATGATGATGAAAATTATGATACTGGAGATGCTTCTCTGGATAATGTCCGCAATCAGGATGAAATCGGAGATCAGGAATTATTAGTTGTCAGCTTTGGAACAAGCTTTAATGACAGCCGCCGCCTGACCATTGGCGCAATTGAAGATACACTTGAAAAATCATTCTCTGATTATAGTGTCAGAAGAGGCTTTACAGCAGATATTGTAATTAATCATGTACAAAAACGAGACGGCATTCTGATTGATAATGTAGATGCTGCTTTACAAAGAGCAATTGATAATAATGTCAAAACGCTGGTCGTTCAGCCTACTCATTTGATGAATGGCCTGGAATATAATGATATTGTCGATCAGGTCGCACAATATGCAGATGGCTTTGAACATGTTGTCTTTGGTGAGCCGCTTCTCACCAGTGATGAGGATTTCAAAAAAGTAGAACAGGCTATTGTTGACTGGACTGCTGAATATGATGACGGTGAAACTGCCATCTGCTTCATGGGTCACGGAACAGAAGCGGATTCTAATGGCGTTTATCAGAAAATGCAAGATCTGCTCACGGCTGATGGCTATAAAAATTATTTCATCGGCACAGTAGAAGCAACACCTTCTCTAGATGATGTATTAAAAGCCGTTCAGGCTGGAGAATATAAGCGTGTCATTCTTGAGCCGCTAATGGTTGTTGCTGGTGATCATGCAAATAATGATATGGCCGGTGATGAGGAAGATTCTTGGAAGAGTGTATTTGAAAATGCTGGCTATGAAGTAACATGTCTGCTCAGAGGACTTGGCGAAAATGAAGCAATCCGCCAGATCTATGTAGAACATGCACAGGCTGCTATTGATTCTATTGGCACAGAAGCCGAAAATCCGTCCAAATCTGAAGAAAATTCTGATTCCAGCAGTGAAGAAGATTCTATTGATGAAACGATTTCACAGGATTCTGATACTGAAGATTCTGAACTGGATTCCCCTGCATCAGAAGTAATTGCAACAGATGCTTCCGGTGTAGCAGATTTTGACGGCGAACCAGATGAGGAACTTTAATTTAGAAATGCGCCCGGCAGCAGGGATATGCCTGCCGGGTCTTTGTTTCATGATAGGAGTAATAAATATGAAAAAGAAAATCCCAATGTTCCTGACGATTCTGCTTCTGTGTACCGGATGCGCCAAACAGCAGAATACACAAACAGATTCTGCTATTGCTACTATGCCCACCGCAGAAAATGCACTTGTTGCTAATCAGGATGAAACCGTTGCGCCCGTCGATGTCGTAGAACAAGGAATGACACCCATTGATGGTGAATTAGTGCTTGATGGTGATTATCAGGTTACTGTTGATTCCAGTTCTTCCATGTTTCAGATTGTGTCCTGCACTCTTCATGCAGAAAAAGGAACACTCACTGCTGATATGACAATGAGCGGTACAGGATATGAATGGCTTTTTATGGGAACGGCTGAACAGGCTTCCAAATCTGCCGAAATCGAATATATTCCTTTTACAGAAAATGCATCTGGAGAACATGTATTTACCATTCCCGTGACAGCTTTGGATGCGGGTATTTCCTGCGCAGCATTCAGTAAAAATAAACAGAAATGGTATGACAGAACGATTTTATTCCGGGCGGATTCTTTGCCAATTACAGCATTTGATGATAGTCTTGTTTCTACAGTTCAAAGTCTCGGATTGACAGATGGAGAATATAGCATTGATGTTCTGTTAGAAGGCGGTTCTGGAAAAGCATCTGTCACATCTCCGGCAAAGCTTCGCATTCAGGATGGAGAAGCCTTTGCAGAAATTATCTGGAGCAGTCCTAATTATGATTATATGATCGTCAACGGGGAACATTATGATCCAGTCAGTACAGATGGCAATTCTGTATTTGAAATTCCTGTGATTGGATTTAATTATAAAATGCCTGTTTCAGCGGATACTACTGCCATGAGTACGCCTCATGAAATTGATTATACGCTGTATTTTGATGCCGCTACATTGACTTCATGAAAAAAATAATACTTGTGTTTATGGCTTGTCTGTTTTTAACTGCCTGTTCAGAAAATACAGATATATCCTCATCTGTTTCTGTTCATGACAGCATGGAATTAGATTATGCTGATCAGTTCTCTGTAAATTATTTAGATAATGGCTGTTCTTTGATTCATATCAATGATGGTTCTGATTATCTGCTTGTTCCGGAAGATGTTCCCATTCCGGAGCATACTGACTCACAGATTATATTAAAACAGCCGTTGAATCATGTTTATATGGCTGCTTCTTCTGCCATGGATTTGATTCATGCATTAGATAGTTTGGATCAAATTGCCCTGACATCTACAAAAGACTGGAGTATCCCAGAAATTCAAAACGCTCTTGCATCAGAAGAAATTCTCTATGCCGGAAAATATAATACGCCTGATTATGAATTAATTCTATCAGAGCATTGCAATCTTGCTATTGAATCTACAATGATTTATCATAGTCCGGATACAAAAGAACAGCTGGAACGGCTGGGCATTCCGGTATTGACAGAACGTTCCAGTTATGAAACGCATCCGCTGGGGCGCATGGAGTGGATTAAATTATATGGCTTGCTTCTGAATCAGCAGGAAAAAGCAGATGCTTTTTTTACAGAAAAAAAAGCACTGTTTGAACAGGTCATGTCAGAAGTGCAGGAACAGCCGGAGCATAAAACCGCTATCTTTTTTTATATTTCCCCTAATGGCTATATCAATATCCGCAAGCCCGGAGATTATATTTCACGTATGATAGAACTAGCTGGCGGAACATATCTTTTTCAGCCGGATGATCTGCAAATACAGGAAAATGCATTATCCACAATGAATATTCAATCAGAATTATTTTTTCAATATGCACAGGAAGCAGATATTTTTATTTATAACAGCACAGTAGAAGGGGAACTCAGTACAATAGATCAGCTTCTTGCTAAAGATAGCATTCTTGCTGACTGCAAAGCCGTACAGACTGGAAATGTTTGGTGCACTGGTCAAAACATGTTTCAGCAGACAACCGGTGCAGCGGAAATGATTGCAGATTTTTATCATATTCTGCATGATGATAACCCTGATGAATTAACTTATCTGCATCGGCTGACATGAGGTGATACCATGCAGAAAAAAACTCGATGGCTTTTCAGCTTTTTATTGCTGATCTTTCTAACTTTCCTGCTTCTGACAGCCAATCTCATGACCGGAAGCAGTGATATTTCTGTCATGCAGGTTTTACATAGCCTGACCACTCCGGAGCAGACAACGGCTGACCGGATTTTATGGCAGATCCGTTTTCCTAGAGTCTTGACAGCATTATTACTCGGCGGCGCATTATCTGTTTCCGGCTTTTTATTACAGAATTTTTTTCATAATCCAATTGCAGGCCCTTTTGTGCTTGGAATTTCTTCCGGTGCGAAGCTGGCAGTTGCTGTTGTCATGATCTATACTCTGCAAAAAGGGATACTTTTGCATTCCGGCATGATGATTCTTTCTGCATTTGTGGGAGCTATGCTTTCTATGAGCCTGATTCTCCTGATTGCCGGAAAAGTTCGAAATATGTCAATGCTAATTGTTTGTGGTGTCATGACAGGTTATATCTGTTCTGCTGTCACAGATCTGCTAATTGCATTTGCTGATGATGCTAATATTGTAAATCTTCATAATTGGTCAATGGGTACTTTTTCAGGCACTGACTGGGAAGAAGTGAAAATAATCAGCATTTTGACGGGTATTTCTTTTCTGATGATTTTTTGTCTATCAAAGCCGCTGTATGCATGGCAATTCGGAGAAGAATATGCTGCAAATATGGGGGTTAATATTCATCTGTTCCGGATTTTGCTGATTTTATTATCAAGTCTATTATCCGCATGTGTCACAGCATTTGCAGGGCCTGTATCATTTGTTGGGATTGCCGTGCCGCATCTTGTCAAAAGTCTATTCAGAACTTCAAAACCGATTCTGATTCTTCCGGCTTGTTTTCTGGGTGGAGCAGTTTTCTGTCTGTTCTGTGATTTATTAGCAAGAAATCTATTTGCCCCGAATGAATTAAGCATCAGCACCGTGACGGCAGTTTTTGGCGCACCTGTGGTGATCTGGCTGATGCTTCAAAAACAGAAAGGAACAAATGCATGAATCCTGCTTTTTTAGAAATTCAGAATTTATCTGTCGGATATGGAAAAAATCCAGTACTTGAAAATTTATCTGTAATCATTTCCAAAGGAGAAATCTTGACTTTAATCGGTGCGAATGGTGCAGGAAAATCGACTGTTCTGAAAACATTGGCCGGACAGCTGAAAGCTCTTTCCGGAGAAATTTTGCTTGAAAATCAGAAATTAGAAGAAATTCCGGCCAATCAGAAAGCCAGGAAAATTGCAATTGTTCTGACACAGCGCATTGATCCGGAGCTTATGACCTGTGCGGATGTAGTTGCTTCAGGGCGTTATCCTTACACGGGCAAATTTGGCATTTTATCTGATCAGGATCATCATAAAATCCGGGAAGCCATGGCAATCACGCATATTTCAGAGTTATATAACCGTGATTTTCATGAAATCAGTGATGGTCAACGTCAGCGTGTCATGATCGCCAGAGCGGTCTGCCAAGAGCCTGAACTTCTCATTCTTGATGAACCAACTTCATTTTTAGATATTCGCTATAAATTAGAATTATTAGAATTAATCCGGATGCTTGCGCATAAAAAACAGATTACTGTGATCATGTCTTTGCATGAGCTGGAACTTGCAAAACAGATTTCTGACAGATTATTATGTCTTAATCCCGGAAATCCGCCATATATCGGCACACCGGAAGAAGTATTTACAAATCAGCGTCTGGAAGAATTATATCAGCTGACACCTGGCAGCTATGAAGCTATCTATCAATTTCTAATGCAATAAATAAAAACTGCTGCACTGTCAAACAGTACAGCAGTTTTTTTCATGGAGCACTTGCCTGCATTCTGATTAATAATTCATCTTTGAGCACTTTAGGAAAGGCATAACATTTGACATCATCATCATAGGCAATCACAAATTGTTCATTTTCATCATCTATCAGGAAAATAAAAATATTTTTAGGATCATCCGCCGGAGCGATTTCTACATAGATACCATCTGCAATGGCCTGATCCGCAGTATCAGCAAGTTCCGCAGAAACAGCCTGTTCCTGATAGAGTTTTGTCATGCTGATAAAACTTTCCGGATCGGGAAAATCAACCTGATTGCCATGATAGAAGGCATTTACAATATATTCTACAGACTCTTCAGTTTCTTCCAACGGGGCTGTCGTAATATTTGAATCATCTGTCTCAACAGGAGCAGTTGCAGTATACGAAAGCAAACCCTGCTGAGAAGCTAATTCTATTAACTGTACAAATTCCCGTCTGTATTCATCCTCTACATCTGTTTGAGATAATAATTCCTGAATCTGTGAATAGCTTGCGTTTCCTGCATAGGCACTATGTCTCAAAAGCATACCGAATTCTGTGACAGCTGCCGCCATTGCAGAATTTTTACTGATGCTATCTGTTCTGCATTCAGAATAAGATACAGGATATTCTTTCAGAATACTTTGCTCTCCATCCGGTTCTTTATAGCGCATTGCCAGCGTCATGAGATGATCACCAACCAGATCTTCTGACGGAATGATTTCATATAATGCCGTTACGCTGTGACCAGCACCAATTTCACCGGCATCCACTTTATCATTATTAAAATCTTCATTTGCAAGAACTCTGTTTTCATAGCCGATTAGCCGATAGCTTTGCACATTTTCCGGATCAAAAGAAAGCTGCAATTTTACATCCTTAGCGACAGTGTACAATGTTCCGCCCATTTCAGAAACTAATACTTTCCGGGCTTCTAGCTCGCTATCGATATAAGCATAATTGCCATTACCATTATCAGCAAGTGTTTCCAGGCGATCATCTTTATAATTACCATAGCCAAACCCTAATACAGATAGATTCACACCTGTATCCCGTTCTTTTTCAACAAGAGATTTCAATTCATCAGAAGAAGAAACACCAACATTCAGATCTCCATCCGTTGCAAGGAGAATTCTGTTATTTCCGCCCTGAATGAAATATTTTTCAGCGATTTCATAAGCTTTTTTAATACCAGCTTCTCCGGCGGTTGATCCCCCTGCCTCCAGATTATTGATTGCATTAATAATAGTACTGGTATCACTGCCGGAAGCACCTTCTAATAATACAGATTCATACCCGGCATATGTCACGATAGAAATTCTATCATCTGCATTGAGATTTTCAGCCAGCATATTGACCGCTTTCTGTACTAAGCCTAATCTGTCATCGCCATACATAGAGCCACTGACATCAATCAAAAATACCAGATTCATAGGCGGACGGTTTTCCATGTCGATTTTATCGGCCTGCAATCCGACAAGCATCAGCTGACTATCAGCATTCCAAGGGCAATTTGTCAATTCTGTTGTGACAGAGAAGGGTGCGCCGTCCGTTGGTTCAGCGTAATCATAGCTAAAATAATTAATCATTTCTTCGATTCTAACAGCATCTTTTGAGACAGGATACCCTTCTTGAATCATACGTCTGATATTGGAATAAGAAGCTGTATCCACATCAATTGAAAACGTACTGACGGCTTCATCTGCTGTATTGATAAAGCCATTTTCAATGATTTCGCTGTATTCATTACTGTTAGTATTATATACATCTACAACATCTTCATCAGCAGAATATTCATATTCTAAAGCTGGAGCTTCCTGAACGGCCTGAGGTGAGGCATTTTTTGACTGATTTTGTTTGATTCCATTTGATTGATCCAAAGAAGGAGCAGTATCATATTTTTCATTGCTTCCTCCGCAGGCACTGTAAAAGACTGCTGTCAGGCATATCGCCATAATCAGCGCAAGATTTCTATATTTTTTCATGTAAAATCCCTCCTGATTTATAATGTTTCCCATTTCTGGATTAATAACTGCAAATTCATTTCTTCTGTGAGGAACATTCGATCATAGAAATAATCATCTTTTCCGTAGCTATCATATAAGACTGGTGTCGTTTCGCCCTGCATAAGCGTATAAAAGCCATTTGGAATGATTAATTTCTGATCCTGTGTTTTCTCGATCTGCGGAGCGCAAGTATAAGACAATTGCCAGTTCTGATTTTTCTGATCATAAAGCAATGATAAAATATATTCATGATCCTGTTTCAATACATAAGCGGAATGACTTCTGAGTGTGATTTCTGAATTTTCTGATTCTCCTTCACGGTCTCCGCCTAATACATGAATCACAGAAAGCTGATAGATCATTTCACCAGTTGTATCATCCTGATTTTCAGCAATCACTTTGACATCAAAGAAATATTCTGTTTTGGATAATATAGCATCTTCATTGAAATATTCTTCCTGTGTGCCAAGCTGCTGATAATTAATCTGCAATTCCTCTTTTTCCTGTGCTAATTTCAGATCACTATATTTAATAAATTCTGTCTGTGGGAGCAATTCTGCATCAGCGGCATCTTCAAATTCTTCTACATAATCTGTATGAGCATCTGACGAAGCAGGAGCATTACTCAACGTTTTAGGAATCATGAATTTTAATCCGACTGTAATCAGCAGAAAGCAGGCTGCTGCTCCCAGAATTCTCCGGAATGCAATCATAGAAATCTGTGATTTCTGATTGACAGGTTGTTCCGGAAGATTGGCTTCAATCTTTTGCCAGAGGGCTTCCCGATCGGGGATATTCTGCTGCATTTCTTCCCGACATCTCTTTTCTATTTCTTTTCTTGTCATATCAGCTGACCCTCCTTTGCCAGTTTCTGTAATTTCCCGATGGCGTTCCGGTATTTCCAGGCTACTGTGCCCAAAGGTCTTTTTAATATGACAGCAATTTCCCGGAAAGTCAGTTCTGCCGCAATATGTAACTGTACAATTTCCTGTTCTTCTTCGGAAAGAGAGGAAAGCAGATGTGAAGTCTGTATTTTATTAATTGTCTGATCTTCTGCGGTAGTATGTTCTGTAAAGGCGGCTTCATTCACAGCTTCAACATCTTCAACAGGGGTTTCTCTTCCGGATTTCCGGAAGTAATCCACTGCCATATTTCTGGCGATTGTTGTTAGCCAGCATTTGTGACCCCGGCCAGGTTGATAAGAAGAAACACATTCCCATAATTTCAGAAAAAAATCCGATGTCAAATCTTCAGCGTCCTGATGATTTCTGATCTTGCTGAAAAACAATCTGTAAATTCTATCGCCGTACGCATCGTAGATCATTCGCAGACCATTTTTATCACCATTCCGGATTTTTTTCACTGCAATGTCAAATTCTGCATCTGTCACAAGGCTGTCCTCCTCTCCGTGACTGACGTTTCCGCCCGTCTGCTTATAATACGAATCATAGATGATCTATTTATTGAAAAAATCTGCACAAAGATTTTTCAACTTCTTTGTGCAGAATGCTGTTTTTTATCAAAAAGGTGCGGTTTCCGGTGCATTTTCATATCCTTCCGGCATTGTTTCAAAAATTGGCATCGTTTCCGGAGTGATTTCCGTGTCAGGAAGATCCGGAATGATTTCCGGCGGTATAGTTTCGATCACAATCGGTTCTGGTTCTGTCAGAATTTCAGGGGGATCTGTTGGGGGATCTGTTTCTGGTTCTGTGATCATTTCAGGAACGGTTTCCGGCGGATCTGTGATGATTTCCGGAATCGTTTCCGGGATGGTTGTAGGGAGCTCTGTTGGCGGCTCAGTGGGGGGATCTGTCGGCGGCTCTGTTGTAAAAGAAGGCAGGGGATTGCCTGACCAGCCGCCTGTGCTGATCACATAGCTGGATGCGCCTACACTGGCAGTCAGCCATATCTGACTTCCAATAGAAACAGAACTATCTGCTGGCTGATCCTGTGAAATAATATAATCCAATGGATCATTTTCTGATGCTGTATAAATTATCATGCAGGTTAATCCAGCATCTTCCAGAAGCTTCCGGGCTTCAGAAGATGTTCGTCCGGTACAATCCGGAACATGAACAGAAGGCCGCCCAAGGCTGATTTTCATTTGAATGCCTGTACCTTGCGGCACTTCTGAACCAGATAAAATATCCTGTGAAATAATTTTTCCGCTGGGAATATCCGGATCATAAACAGTATCGGCCAATATAGCATAAAGATTAGATTCAGCTAATATTATTTTCGCTTCTTTGAAATCCATGCCAATATAATTCCCTACGGTTTCTGTCACAGAGATATTTATATTTTCCCGTCCTGTGGAGAGGGTCAAGCAAATGGTTGTACCGATCGGGATTTTCTGATCCGGCTCAAAATTCTGAGAAATAACAGTGTCAGGCGCATTGAAATCATCAGGCTGTTCCTGATATTTCACAGAAAATCCAAGATCTTCCAGAATGCTGGTTGCTTTTTCTTTTGGCATATCTGTCACATCTGGAACATATTCTTTCCAGCCGTCGCTGATTGTCAGCATGACAGCATCCCCCGGCATAAGAACTGCTCCAGCAGAAGGGGACTGTGTCAACACATGATTTTCAGGCACAGCAGCATTATGCGCTGTTTCTCCGATCATGACAGTTAATCCCAAAGACTGCAATTTCTGAACAGCATCCTCCTGTGAAAGATATAACAGCTCCGGCAGAATGATTTGATTTTTTTCGAGCTGATATTTTATATCATCCACAAAGATATTTTCTGTTTTCCGGGTAGCAAGCAGAACAGGCAGGCCGCAGGAAATCAGACAGATCAGAACAGGAAGCAGAAACATAAATTTATGCATCAGAACTTTCCTCCATTTCACTGACAAATTTTGTCTTGATCTCATCTAGCACAGCAAAGCTTTTATGTATTGTGATTGCATGTGAAAAAGCCTGTTCATGAAGCGGCAGCTCTCCATAATGTTCTGCAAATAAAATACTTTGCGCTTCTTCGGATAATAAATAAGAAATCCATAACATACCAATTTTTCGGCTGTTCTGATCCGCTTCCGGATTAATACAGCAATAATTGCTGAACTGCATGGGAAACACATCATTTTCAGAGACGGGAATCATTCTGACTGTTCCAGATAATGCAGTATTCTGATCAATAATAGCCGCACCGGAAGTGGAATGCAAAGATGGCATGACAGCAGGAAAATTTTCACTGATTTCTGTGGGGATGTCCTGAGCCGCAATCCATTTCTGAGGGCTATCAGCATACATAGCTTTCAAATGAAATGACAAAGGTACAGCAATTTTAAATTTAGATAAATCCGTCAGATAAGATGCATTCAATTCGCTAATCAATTCAGATAAATCTTCCCCCTGCGCTTCCTGACTGATCCAGACAACAGGATGTTCTTGTGTCAGCATTGCTTGATAATCATCCGGATTAGCATAAATCTGCAAATCCACACCAAAACCGGGATATTGTGTTTCAAAATTTTGTGTCAGGCGTTCAAAAGTCTGCTGTGCATCCTGTGCCGTCATCTCTTCTGGGAGAGGCATCCAGACAGAAATCATATCAGGATGCAATAATCCCTGTTTCCATCTTTCATGCAGAGAAAGCTGTTTCTGCTGGATTCGTTCAGAAATCAAAATACCTGTTATCAAGCCAAATAAACAGCCGCAGACAGCCAGTATTTTATATTTTTTTGAAATATACATCAATCTCACCTTGCTGTTTCTGATAATTCTATTAACTAGTATAGCATATCTGCACAGAAATGTCAAACATCATTATCAAAAAGCAAACTGCCCTGATATTTCAGGGCAGCGGATCATTACAGGAATTAATTTTCCGGGAATTGATGAGAAATAATATATTTCATAATGCTGAGGGAATCTGTAGCATCTGGCATATGATTACCATTAATATCAGCCGCTTTCAGCTGGCTTTCATTAAGCGTTTCTTTGCCAAAAATAGCTTTGTTGATTTTGATAACATCCATAATATTAATTGCCCCGTCTCCGTTTACATCGCCAAGAGACAAAACGGGGCTTGTTTCTTCGCCCAAAGATTCAAACTGATAACCATAAGCTTCTGCATAAGCCTGCGCAGTAGAATTTTCATAGCCATAGATGATGCCATCATAATCAACGGATTTGCCGTTTCTGAATGTATCATTAAAAATTGTTGTCTTACTTGGATAAATTTCACAGTTAGGATTTTTGATGATAATATTCTCCAAATTTGACACGTTATTAAATGCCTGATAGCAGATTTTTGTGATATTTTCCGGAAGTTCAATTTTGCGGAGAGATGTGCAATAAAGAAATGTACCTGTTTCAATCGTAGTCATATTTTTGGGGATATTGACAGAAGTCAGTGCATAGCATTCATAAAAAGCCCCACTTCCTATAGAGGTGACACTATCAGGAATGACAACAGAAGTCAGATTTTCACACCATGCAAAAGCATTTTCTGCAATGATATTAACACCATCCGGAACAATAAATTCCCCTGTTTTATTGGAATTGCAGATCAGCAGAGCAGATTTGTCTTTTGAGAAAAGAACACCATTTTCTGATGTATAATTCAGATTAGTATCAGAAACTGTGATTTCTGTAAGATTAGGGCATTTGTAGAAAAGATTTCCATTGATTTTTGTATTATCAGGCAGAGTCACAGAAGATAGATTTGTCATAGCAAATGCACCGCTTCCGATGGTTTTCACACTATCCGGAATTTCAACAAAAGTTAGCAAGGAA
>DJXD01000121.1 GCA_002449585.1 Ruminococcus sp. UBA7013 | reverse complement strand
TTGACAAATAAAAAATAATGTGGTATACTGTTACCATAGACAGAAGCAGTGAGAAAACCGTTACTGACAGAAAAGGCACTCACACATGCATCTTGACAATGGTAAAAATAGGAGGTTGCACTTTGACCAATCACTCAGTGCGTAAAATTTTTAGTGTCGGTTAGTCTTCCATAAAAAGGAGTCAGGATCACGAATCTGTAAGAAAACCATCGGACACTTACAGTTACATCAAAGTATATCTTTGGTGTAAGGGGCAATGTCAACTGCCCCACGATGTCGGGTCAGTCCGCCGGATGGCGTTCTAAAGAGGTAGGAGATTTCAAAAATCGTCTGCACTACCGGATACTGACAAGCCCTCGCCTCTTAGGCGGTGGGTAGTTGACAAATTCTGTTCCTTTCAGATGAAAATGTTATTATTCGCAAAAAAGCCACTCCTGAATATTCAGAAATGGCTTATTCAGCGGACAGGGAGGGATTCGAACCCTCGAAGCAGTATTAGTGCTTACACGATTTCCAGTCGTGCGCCTTAGACCAGCTCAGCCACCTGTCCATGATAAAATATGAAGAAAAAGAAGAATGCGAGTGACGGGACTTGAACCCACACGTCGTTTCCAACACTAGCACCTCAAGCTAGCCTGTCTGCCAATTCCAGCACACTCGCATTTTATCAATCAGAGCGTTTGCTCTTCCTGACTGCTTTATTATTATAGCATATTCTGATACATTTGTCAAGGCTTTTTCAGATATAAAATTTTACTAAAAAAAATATATTTTTTAGTTGAATTATACAAAATCAATTTATTTTCGCAAGAAAACGATCTAATTTATGGTAATTATTAATAATTCCATCATCGGGGGATAAAGAAATGGAGGGAAGTTTGTGAATAGCTGTTATATAGCATTGTAATTCTTTTAATTTTCTGGAAATTTTTCGTTGATCAGAGACAGAAGCATGATTCAGTTGTGAAAGATAGAATGCTTGTACCATGGGAAGATAATGACAGATAGAAAATAATGTTTCCGGTTTCCAGCGATGATAATAAATCAATGCTTGAAAACTTTTCTGTCGTCCTGAACTGAAAAGCCAGTAAATTGGCTTTTTATGATAAATTCGGCAATGATCTGCATAGAAATCATGCAGAAGATAGGAGCGCAATACTTGGCAGGGAGATCCTTCTCCGCCGAGTGCCTGTGCCATAAATGCAAGATTTTCTTCTAATGTTTCTGCACCATAGGCAGTGCGGATAAATTGAATTAATTTCGTCAAAAGATCATTTTCAAAAATATCAGCACCATCGCAGAGCAGAAGAATATTATCATTCACAGGAAGAAAACGCTGATAAGCGGATGCATCCCAGATTCCTCCAGCATAACAAAGGCCATCATGATCTAGAGAATATCTTCCGAAACTGCATCCTATCGCATAAGAAATCAAGCTTTTGATCTCTCTGGATAAATTAGCTTTTCTTACTGTAATAGAATGATCTGCAATTTCAGGAGAAATATAATCTTGTAATCCATAGATTGCAAGAAATTGTTGGTTGAGCGTGGTTTCATTGGCTTTCAGTTTTTGAAAACGCATTTCACAAAGTTGTTCCCATGCTTGATATTTATCGCTGATTCGTTCGGCCATTAGTTCACTTCCTTTGCCCTAAATTTATTATATCAAATTTTTATCAAACTGTCAAGTATTTGGAATAATTTTAGATAAAATCTAGATAGACTGCTGAATTTTATAAAATTTATTTTATAATGATTGACAAGGATTTAAAAATATGCTATAATCTGCATGAGAAAAGTAAATGAAATTTACTTTATATTTATTAAATTAAAAAAATTGTCTTGACAAATGCATTATGATGTAGTATAATATTAACTGTACTATTCCAAATGGTACATATTTAGAAAGGAGTATTGAACATGGAACAGATCGGAAAAAAGAAAAAGAAACATAAATTGACAGGAATCATCATTCTGGTGCTGGTTCTTGGCGGAGGTGCTTTTGCTGTGAATTCTTTTATGAAGAATGCGCAGGATGCCTTACAGGAAATTTCTGCCATGCAAATAGAAACGATCAAGGCAGAACGCCGGGATTTATCTGAAAGCATCAGCGTTTCCGGAACAGTGGAAAGTGAAAATATGGTGAAAGTCACAAGCAAATTAAATGCGAAAGTACAGAAAATTAATGTCGAAGTGGGTAGCCGTGTCAATGCCGGGGATGTACTTTGTATATTTGATAGTTCTGATTTTCAGCAACAGTATGATAATCTGAGCCAGACACAGCAGAATACAAAAAATCAGTCCGAAAATCAGCATAAGATTAATCTTAGAAATCTGGAAACAGCCAAAAGAGAAAAACAGATCAATCTGGAACAGGCACAACGGGCAATTGATGATGCTAAAAAATCCCGTGATGAAATTTATGCCAAAGAAGCAAAACTTGTAAATGAACTGAATGAACAGATTGTCCGGCGTGGAGATGCACAGAATAAAATGGATACAACAGATGATCCAGAAGAATATCAAAAGGCCATGCAGACATATCAGGAAGCAGATGCCCTTGTGCAATCAAAAGAAGCTTCTCTTGAAGCGGTACGTGATCAGTTCAGTACTTATGATAAAGCCATCCAATCCGCAGAAGATGCCTATGCCGCCGCAGAACGGAGCGCAGATGCTTCTATTCAGAATTATCAGGATATTCTTGATGCAGAACAATTCCAGCAGGATCATACTTCACAGACAGAACTTGACAAACTGGCTGATTCTATTGCACAGTGTACGGTGATAGCCCCCAAAAGCGGCATTATTACTGCTTTGAATATTGCAGAGGGAAGCATCCCTACGACAGATGCACTCATGACAATTGAAGATACAGATGCTTTGAAAATTAAAGTGCAGATCAATGAAGCAGATATTTTAACTGTTAAAGAAGGTATGCCTGCAATTGTCAAAACCAGTGCTACGGGAGATAAAGAATTTGAGGCTTCTGTTACTCGTGTGATTAATATCTATGACAGCGGCAATCTACAGCAAAATTCTGCCGGAGGATATTCTGCTGAAATTACTGTCAAAGATGATTCTAAATTATTGATTGGGATGACTGCCAAAGTCAAAATTATTCTGAATGACAAGAAAGAAGCCCTTTCTGTTCCGTATGAATCTATTCTGACAAATGATGATGGTTCTAAATATGTTTTGATCACAGAACCCGGCGAAGATGGCACAACGAAAGCAAAAGCCGTTAGTGTGGAAACAGGTCTGGAAGGAGTTTATTATACAGAAATTATATCTGGCGATCTCAAAGAAGGAGATACTGTGATTATGACTCCAGGTGATTATAGAGATGGAGATATACTTCCAATCGGTTCACAGGGGGAGGATACAAATGCATAATGCTGTCATTTCCATGCGGAATATTATTAAAAAATATTATATTGGTCAGCCAAATGAATTGCAGATTCTGAACGGAATTTCACTGGATATTTATAAAGGCGAATTTGTAGCAATCGTTGGACAATCCGGATCAGGAAAAAGCACACTGATGAATATGATTGGCGCACTGGATCGGCCAACTGAAGGGACATATCTGCTCAACGGGGTAGATATCAGTACATTAGATGATACAGAATTAAGTCATATCCGGAATCAAGAAATTGGTTTCGTATTTCAGACATTTAATTTAATTTCCCGGACAAATGCGCTCAAGAATGTAGAAATGCCTATGATGTATGCAGGCATTCCAAGAAAACAGCGTTTGCAGAGAGCAATGGAATTATTAGAAATTGTGGGCATGGGAGAGCGTGCAGATCATCAGCCAAATGAGCTTTCTGGCGGTCAGAAACAGCGTGTTGCGATTGCTAGAGCGATGGCAAACCGTCCTTCTCTTCTTCTGGCGGATGAGCCTACTGGGGCACTGGATTCTAAAACAGGTCATATGATCATGGATCTGTTTCACAGGCTTCATCAAGAAGAAGGGACAACGATTGTATTAATCACGCATAGCAATGAACTGGCTGCTGAGACAGAACGAATTATTACAATCAGTGACGGCAGTATTATTTCAGATACGGGGGCGAAACATCATGCAACTGATTGAAAATATTCGTCTTGCTTTTACTTCCATTGCCGCAAATAAAATGCGTTCTGTGCTGACGATGATCGGGATTATTATCGGCATCAGTGCGGTGATCATGATTACCACCATTGGCAACTCTATTCAGAAAACACTTGTGAATACTTTTAATTCGATTGGATCATTGAATTATTTTGATGTATATTTATATATCCAGTCTTCTGAGGACACATCGGATGTTTTGAAAGATGATGATAAAATTACCCGTGAAATGCTGGATGAGCTGGTAAAGACATATCCGGATTATTTCTATCTGAATCTGACATCTAATTATAATACTTGTACGCTCCGGAACTGGAATAATCAGGATGTGAAAGTCAGCTTGAATAGTGCAATGAGTACACAAGAATATACTGATCTGAAAATTCTGCGTGGCCGTGGTATTTCCTATCAGGACAGTCTTCTTCATAAACAAACTGCATGGGTTTCTTCCTTATTTGTAGAACAGTATTTCCCAAAAAATATAGATCCTATTGGCCAGACACTTACATTTGAGCTCCCTGACGGCCAATCACAGAATTTTGTGATTGTTGGTGTATATGAACTGCCGGCGGCTTATATGACAAATTATGAACCCGGTACAAAGGATATTGATAAAGTAACGCCTGTTTATGTTCCATATGATACGATGACGAATTTATTGCATGAAGAAGAAAAGAGTTATTATTATGCAGAAGTTTATTATTATACAGAAAATGATATAGAAATGCTGACTAATGTACTTCAAGAATTTTTTGAAGAAAAATATCATGAAAAACCTTATGTTGGTTTTGAAATCTATAACATGCAGAAACAGCTGGGAATGATTAATACAGTTGTGAATGTCGTCACGGTTGCCATTTCCGTGATTGCGGCCATTTCTTTGATTGTTGGCGGTGTTGGTGTCATGAATATCATGCTTGTAAGCATTACAGAACGTACCAAAGAAATTGGCGTTCGGAAAGCATTAGGGGCGCAGAATTCTTCTATCAGAATGCAATTTGTCGTAGAAGCTATTTTAATTTGTCTGATTGGCGGATTGATCGGGATTACATTGGGAATTTTGGGTGGTGTTAGTATCGGTACACTTGCCAAGGCTCTTGTAAATCAGATGTATCCAGAATACGCTTCTATTTTTTCAATTACCATTCAGCCATCCATTCCGGCAATATTGATTTCTGTAGGTTTCTCGATTCTGACAGGTGTTTTCTTTGGATATTATCCAGCTAATAAAGCGGCTAAAATGAATCCGATTGATGCACTTCGTTATGATTAAATCAAAAAAATCCCTGCTTGCAACGGCAGGGATTTTTGATTTCAGGATACATCAATCAGATCAATATAATCTGCGCCATGCAGGGCAATATGTTCTTTTCTGCCCTGAAGATTATCACCAAGAAGCAGCTCAAAGACATACTGCATCTGTTCAGCATCAGAGGGCATCACTTTGATCAGACGGCGTGTGGTCGGATTCATTGTAGTAAGGGACATCATCTCAGGTTCATTTTCTCCCAGACCTTTGGAACGCTGAATTGTATATTTTGCATTGCCGATTTTTTTTTGAATATCGGCACGTTCTTTTTCTGTATAGGCAAAATAAGTTTTTGCCTTGGTTGTGATCTCATACAGCGGTGATTCTGCAATATACACATAGCCCTCCTGAATGAGTGTAGGTGTCAGACGATAAAGCATTGTCAAAATCAATGTCCGGATCTGAAAGCCATCAACATCAGCATCTGTGCAAATGATAATTTTGCTCCATCTGAGATTATTCATACTGAATTGTGCAAGATTTCCGGTATTTTTCATTTTGACCTCTACACCACATCCGAGTACTTTAAGCAGATCTGTAATAATATCGCTTTTAAAAATACGGGGATAATCTGCTTTCAGACAGTTCAGGATTTTTCCCCGCACAGGGATAACAGCTTGAAAATCAGCATCTCTTGCAAGTTTGACAGCTCCTAAAGCAGAATCGCCTTCGACAATATATAATTCACGACGGGCAACATCTTTTGTACGGCAGTCCACAAATTTTTCAACAGAATTGGCCAGATCAATATTACCAGAAAGCTTTTTCTTGATATTCAGCCTTGTTTTTTCTGCATTTTCCCGGCTTCGCTTATTAATCAAAACTTGTTCTGCAATCTTATTTGCTTCATCCGGATTTTCAATAAAATACACTTCGAGCTGATGTTTTAAAAATTCCGTCATAGCTTCCTGAATGAATTTATTAGTAATGGCTTTCTTTGTCTGATTTTCATAAGAAGTTTGTGTAGAAAAAGAAGAAGATACTAAGACTAGACAATCTCTGATATCTTCAAACGAAGCAGAGGACTCATTTTTCTGGAGCTTGTTATTATTTTTCAGATAACTGTTGATCTGTGAGAGAAATGCACTCTTGACAGCTTTATCAGGTGAGCCGCCATGCTCCAGAAAACTGGAATTATGATAATATTCCAGCAAGCTGATCTGATTGGAAATTGTCATAGCAATGGATAATCTGACTTTATAATCCGGCTTATCTGCTCTGTCACGGCCGGAGCGTTCTGCTGTCCAATATTGAACAGATGTCATTGCTTTGTTTCCAACAATTTCTTGCACATAGTCAGAGATGCCATTTTGATAGAAATATTCTTTTTCCAGAAAACTGCCGTCTTCCTGCTGAGAACGATAGATAAATAATAATCCTGGATTCACAACAGCCTGACGGCGGAGGGTATCATGAAAAAATGCATCTGGAACATGAATTTCTGTGAATACTTCTAAGTCAGGCTTCCAATGCGTTTTTGTGCCTGTCATGCCCGAATAAGATGCTTTATGCAGACCGCCGATATTTTCGCCTTTTTCAAAATGCAGAGTGTATTCTGTGCCATCTCTATGTACAGTAACATCCATAAAGGCGGAAGCATACTGTGTGGCACACAATCCCAGACCATTCAGGCCAAGTGAATAATCATAGCTTTCTTCTGCATTGTCATATTTTCCGCCTGCATAGAGTTCACAATAGACCAATTCCCAATTATAACGCTGTTCAGAATGATTAAAATCAACAGGACAACCCCGGCCAAAATCTTCTACTTCAATTTCCCCGTTATTCCAGCGAGTGATGATAATTTTATCACCGAATCCGGCACGAGCTTCATCAATCGAGTTGGAAATAATTTCAAATACAGAATGCGCACAGCCATCAAGACCATCTGAGCCGAAAATAACTCCCGGACGTTTACGAACTTTGTCCGCACCTTTGAGCATGGTAATGCTTTCATTGCCATAATCCTGTTTTTTAGCCATATATCATAACTGCCCCTCTCTTTGATTTTTGCGTAACATATTTATTCTAGCACAAATTTTCCGACTTGTCAACAATTTTTTTGTTGACATATTTTCAGACCTATGTTATAATAAATTTGTGAATTCTGACAGGACATGTTTTAGAAAAAAATACGTCTTTTATTATTAGCATAAAAGAAAGGAGCTATTCTTGTGAAATATCATAAATTATTATCTCATTTTTTAGGAGGATTGCTGCTATTTATGGGAGTACATGCAATACCAGCATCCGCAGAAATGATTATTTTGCCAAGAACAGAACAGCCAACAGAAACGGGATTGATCTTGAATGAAGATGATACCGCATCATTTTTAGTGGATGGACAGAAATTGACAGGCAGTTTCAGTATCATGCCGGATTATATCAAAGGCGATATTAGCAATGATGATTCTGCTGATGCAATTGATGCCGCTTTGATCCTGTCCGCTGCCGCTCAGGCCGGCGCAAATCCGGAAAAAACAGCGGCGGAATTTCTGATCACAGATCTGCTTTCTACAGATTATGAAATATTGCAGACAGCAGATATTAATCTTGATGGCTTTGTGAATTCTGAAGATGCCGCAGATATTTTAATTTATGCGGCAGAAAAAGGCGCAGGAAAAGAAATGCATCCGCTGGGATATGCCAGCTATCAGGCCGATGAAAATGGCATTCTTCAAAAAGGCTGGCTTGATGAGAGCCATTATGCAGGGGAAAATTATCAGCTCTATACAGGATGGCATCAGATTGAAGGACAGCAATATTACTTTTCTCCGGAAGGAGATAAGCAGACAGGCTTTGTCAGCATTGATCAGAATCATTATTATTTTGAAGAATCCGGCGTTTTGGCTACAGGTTGGATTGATGCAGAAACAGGTCGCATGTATGCGGATATATCAGGAAAAATCCTGACCGATTGGCAGGAAATTGAAGATCATACTTATTATTTTGATACTGATGGCATTATGCAGACAGGACTTGTCAGCATGACAGATGGTATTTATTATTTCAATGCAGATGGTATTCTGTCAAGTGGCTGGATTGATGCAGAAACAGGCCGCATGTATGCGGATATATCAGGAAAAATCCTGACCGATTGGCAGGAAATTGAAGATCATACTTATTATTTTGATACTGATGGCATTATGCAGACGGGTGTTGTCACAATTGATAATCAAACTTTCCGTTTTCAAACAGATGGAATTTATCATCCTCGAAAAATCTGTCTGGATGCTGGACATTATGGATCTTATTATAATCACAGTCCAGTGAATAAAAATTATTATGAATCTAATTTTACTTGGGCAATGCATTTATATCTGAAAGATGCGCTGGAAACTTACGGATTTGAAGTGATTACCACGAGACAAGAGAAAGAAATAGATCTTGACTTGATGGATCGGGGAACAATGTCCGCCGGCTGTGATCTGTTTTTGAGTATTCATTCTAATTATGATAATAATTATTCTCTGGATTATCCCCTTGCCTGCTGTCAGATCAGCGGTGTGACGGATGAGCTGGGTTTACAGCTGGCAACAGCCATTCATGAAGTAATGGGGACAAATCAAGCCGCACAGATCTGGAAACGCCATGACACAGATGAAAGAAATGGAGACTGGTATACTGTTCTGTATGGAGCGGCAAGTGTCGGAACACCCGGCATTCTGCTGGAACATAGTTTTCATTCTAATCTAAGAGCGACTAACTGGCTGCTGAATGATGCAAATCTGATTCTGCTGGCTCAGGCAGAAGCAAAAGTGATTTCTGATTATTTTGCTTGACAAATTTTTCTTTATCTGCTATAATAAAATTAATCTTAATTTAGATTAGAAAGGAACTTGTCTTATGAATGAAGTATTGAAAACAATCAAAGAACGGCGCAGCTGCCGGGCATTCAAGCCGGATATGCTCCCGGATGAAATCATTGATCAGATCTGTGAAGCTGGAACTTATGCCGCTACAGGGATGAATCGGCAGTCCCCCGTGATAATTGCTGTCAAGGATAAACAGATCAGGGATCAGCTTTCTGCTATGAATGCCAAAATTATGGGAAAAGAAAATTTTGATCCGTTTTATGGTGCGCCTGTGATTCTCATCGTCCTCGCTGATAAAAATACGCCCACACATATTTATGATGGCTCTCTTGTGATGGGAAATCTGATGCTTGCCGCACAAAGTCTTTCTATTGGAAGCATCTGGATTCACAGAGCAAAGGAAGAATTTGAAAGCGAAGAAGGAAAAGAAATTCTGAAAGCTTTAGGCATTGAAGGCGATTATGAAGGCATTGGACATTGTGCCATTGGTTATGCTGCTTCTGAATCAAAAGCACCTGCACCCAGAAAAGAAAATTATATTTATAAAGCATAAATGCTCTTTCACTTTTCTGAAATCATAAAAAGCCCAGATCCGGGTATAGTAATATCAGGAAAGTGAGGGCTGACACATGAAAAAAACAGGACTTGTTATTATTGATATGCAAAATGGATTTATTAATGCATATACTATGCATCTGCCGGAACAGATCAAAAAATTTATTATGACACATGATTTTGATAGCATTATTGCAACACGCTATTGCAATACACCAGAAACGCCATGTTATCAGGACGGTTGGACGGAATGCATGAACGGAACGCCAGCGGCGGAACTTGTGCCGGAATTATCCGGCCTGACAACAGCTATTTTTGAGAAACATATTTATTCTGCATTCACACCTGAATTCAGTGATTTTATTCTGCATAAACAGCTTGAAAAATTATATTTCTGTGGTGTCAATACAGATTGCTGTGTACTTGCCTCGGTATTTTCTTGTTATGATAAAAATCAAGATTGCACAGTGATTGCAGATTTATGTGCTTCCACGCTTGGCACAAGAATCCATGAAAATGCTCTTGAAATTCTAAGGGGAAATATCACCCGTGAAAAAGTTATCCTATCAGGAACAATCTGACAAAATATCTCCTTGTCTCAATCCGGCAGGGAGATATTTTGCTATGGGAAAAAGCCCTCTTGACAAATGCTAAAAAATATGATATACTGAACTTAGCGTTTTGTAAAGAAGAACGGATTAGAGGTAATCATTTCGCCCATGATAAGGGATTTTGACAGATTATCCTCTCTATGTTACAAGGCGTACTTCGGTAGCTGTAGCCAGTCAGCAGTAAAATCAAGAAGAGATTGCAGACCGTCAGAAAGTGAGACGAAATTCTATGCGTGAAATTCATGTTCAGGAAATTACAGAAACTGTTGCAGAATTATGCATCCGTGCCAATAAAATTCTTCCTGAAAATCTTGAGAAAAAAATTCATCAATGTGCCATATTAGAAGAATCTCCTGTGGGAAAAGCTGTTTTTGATGATTTGATTGCTAATCTTCAAGCCGCTCGTGAGGAAGATTTCCCCATTTGTCAAGATACTGGAATGACTGTTGTTTTTATCGAACTCGGCCAAGAGGTACATCTGATCGGTGGTACTCTTCGGGAAGCTGTCAATGCTGGTGTTGCAAAAGGATATACAGAAGGTTATCTCCGTTGTTCTGTTGTAGGTGATCCGCTGGAGCGTGTGAATACAAAAAATAATACGCCTGCTATTCTGCATCTGGAGCTTGTGCCGGGGGATCAGATCCGGATTTCCGTCTGTCCGAAAGGCTTCGGAAGTGAGAATATGTCACAATTAAAAATGATGACACCTGCGGCCAGTCAGGAGGATATTATCAATTTCGTGACAGATTGCATTGCAAAAGCCGGAAGCAATCCATGCCCGCCCATTGTAGTTGGTGTTGGCATCGGCGGAAATTTTGAAGAATGTGCGCTGCTGGCCAAAAAAGCCCTTTGCCGTGATGCAGCTGTTCGCAATCCCAAACCGCTCTATGCAGAGCTGGAACAGAAAATGCTTGACAGGATTAATCAGCTTGGCATAGGGGCGCAAGGATTCGGCGGAACAGTGACTGCCCTCTATGTCAATATTGAAGAGGGTGCTACACATATTGCCGGGCTTCCGGTTGCTGTCAATGTCGGCTGTCATGTCACAAGACATGCTGAGAAAATTTTATCATAAAGGTGATCGTATGCTGTTAGCAATTGATGTTGGAAATACGAATATTGTTCTTGGATGTTTTGAAGAAAATCAAATTCTGTTTCGGGAACGTCTTTCGACAAATCAATCAGCCACGGCTTTGGAATATGCCGCTGGTATTCGTATGGCTCTGGACATGCATCAGATTGATAAAACGCTGATTGATCATGCAATTATTTCTTCTGTTGTGCCCTCTGTGACGGCTGCTGTACGGTCTGCCGTGGAAAAATATACAGGAAAATCACCTTTGATTGTAGGGGCAGGCATCCAGACAGGATTGCATATCATGATTGATAATCCTGCACAGTTGGGTTCTGATCTGATTGTAGATGCTGTTGCAGGGATTCATGAATATCCTGTTCCCCAGATTATTATTGATATGGGAACAGCAACTACGCTTTCCGTTATTAACAGCGAAAAGCAATATATTGGCGGTGTGATCATGACAGGTATGGCTGTTTCTATGGATGCGCTTGTACAGCGAACTTCCCAGCTTCCCAAAATCAGCTTTGATGCACCCAAAAAAGTGATCGGTTCTAATACGGTTGATTGTATGAAATCAGGTATTGTTTATTCCAATGCTTGTGCGCTGGATGGCATGATCATGCGGATTGAAGAAGAACTAGGAGAGAAATGCACCGTCATTGCAACAGGCGGACTTTCAGGAATTATTGTGCCACTGTGCAAATCAGAAATTATTCTGGATGATGATCTGCTTTTGAAAGGTCTGAATCTGATTTATCAGAAAAATGCGTGATAAAAAATCCCCTGCTGATAAAAGCAGGGGATTTTTGGGATTATGGTATGATAATAGGGTAAATCTGTTCTTTGGGAAGCAATGGGCTGATGTCTTCCCCTGCTTCTTTCTTGATACGCAAATCTGCAACATAATCTGTAATATCTGTAATTTTGACAATCCAATCATGTACATAATGCTGAACGGCATTTCCTCGCAGTCCCAGCTGAATAGATCTGTAAGGCAAAGGATTGCCCTGAATATCACGCTCCGGATCAAATTGCACACGAATATCAGAAGTCTGCACCTGCTGTTTCCAGATCGCAGGAGATATAGAAGACGACGGACTGGAAGGAACAGCATGTTTCACACAGAAATCAAATCCCTCTCTTGTCATATCAATGGCAAGAATATTTTCTTGATTTTCTTTCAATCCCCATCCACAGCGGTACATCATCCATAAGAATGACGGCTTAATCCATGTCATGCGAGATAATTTAAAATTTTTCCCAAATGTCTGAAGTGTTACAGCTTCCTGTGCAATGCTGTGACAATAGGCCTGATAGATACGGATGGTTTTTTCATCATAGACAGCTCTGATCTGTTTGTATTCCATAATTATCACCTGACTGGATCATCAATGAAAATAATATTAAAAAGAAATTTTTTCAGCAGAATCATGTCATAGATATTTACTTTTCCATCCTGATTTATATCAGAAGCCAGAAAAGCCGATTGACTGATTTTTTCTTTGCCAAGCAGATATTTTTGCATCAGAACCAGATCAGACAGATTGATTTTTTCATCCTGTGTAATATCACCAGAAAGAATTTTTACAGGGATGCTATCACTTTCTTCTGTAGAAGCTTGTGTTTCAGCAGATGAATGCGATTTATGATTGATATAATCTGTCAGTTTGCTGTACCAATAAATTCCCATTTTTTCATAGCCTTCTGCACTAGGATGCACCCCGTCAAGCAGATCTGCTTTTGTCAGAACAGAATTAATATCTGCCTGTGCAATGGGTTTCCCTTCGGCCTGTTTCCGGCTGACCAGAGCTTTGATCTGTGCATTATAATCATCAACGGCTTTGTCCATTTCTTCCACAGTATATGCATCTGTATAATTTGTAACATCTGCATCCATATAAGGAATCGTTGACAGATACAAAAGCCCATCTTCCGGCAGGGCATTTAATACAACATCTACTAATAATTCAAGCCGATCTCCCATCGTATCCAGTTCATAGCTGGATAAAATATCATTTGTCCCGATCTGGAGCAGAACGACATCAGCAGGATAATTTTCCATAAGCCACTCAGAGAAATTATAAATGCCGCTTCTCTGATTGGGAATATCTGCGATTGCGTAACCGCTGTAACCGGCATGATTAGGATCAATAATACCATCTCCGCCCCAGTTAGGGCCTACGAAATCAATCTGATCACCATAGCCATTTTCTAAAAGCATATGCCCTAAGGTCAGCCGATAGCCGCCGACAGGCTCGCCGGTGAATCCATCTGTAATAGAATCACCCAAAGGCATGACCCGGAGCGTAGTTTTTTCTTCTTCTGGTGATACTGTCAATGCAGAACACATGCAGGCAGTCAGCACTCCAGCGGTCAATGCAGCTGTAATATTTCTGATTTTCATGATCAATCATCCTTTCTGATTGTTTTCATTATTATAACACAGAAAAGACAGATCCGTCAAGTTTTTTTTAATTTATTGATGCTTTTGCTGATCCGGCATAGAAAAGACAACAATTTCATTTTGGTTTGCTTTTCTTCTGGCTTCCTGCTGTTCTGTTTCCTGAATAAACTGGGAAGTATAATTTTTATAATCTTTCTGAAGCTGATAGCGTTCATTAAAATAAGGATAGCCTTGCTGTTCCTGTACCCACCGCATTTGAAAGCAATCCGGGAGCTGTGTGAGGTATAAAACACCCAATGCGATCCCGGCGGCAGGATGCAGAAAACCGATGATTGTTCCCAAAAGAATCAGAATCAGCAGGAGAAGCAAAAGCCTGAGGTTTTCTGTTTTTGTGCAGAAGGCTGTAATACTGATTACAATATTGATTAGATATGCAAACATTCCCCACCATAAGCCAAAAGTGGGATCATCCATTTCATGATAGAAAATCGGCAGTGTAATGACATGAAAATAGCAGTTGGCAAACATAGTAACAGCAAGCAGAGAAAATCTGGCAATTCGATGATAATGAAATTTCTGCATCAAAGAGCGGCAGTGCGCATAATGGGAAGTATCCGTTTTGTAATAAACATTTTGCATTTTCATTGAAATCGCTCCTTATGATATTCATAAATTATTCATGATCTATTCACTGACTTGAAATATATATCATATTTTATACAGATCGTAATGATAAATTACTTTTAAATCAGAACTATGAATATGATCATTACAATCAGTATATCATATCATTCACAATTTGTCAATACTTTTTTCATAATTTTTATAAATTTTAAAAAATGCATAATTTAGATATTTAAAATCTCCATATTGTTATTATTTCTGCACAAATAATGCAATTGATTTTATAATGAGTAATTTATTTAAATTTTATAAAAATTTCAGCGATGTGTAACTATCATCTATTAAAAAATATCTTGACATTTTGATAAATCTATGCTATAATAAGCTACAGGATAAATAAGCAAAAGGGGGATTTTTTATGTTTTGCAAAAACTGTGGAAAAGAATTATCAGATACTGTAAAATTTTGCCCTGGATGCGGTGCATCTGTTCTGAATACTACAGATTTTACAAATAATATTGTCATTGAGCTGCCTGCCAAAAGTAAGGGCGGCTTGATCGCTCTGACGATCGGAGGGGTTCTGATTGTGGCCGGTGCAATCGGAGCAGTCACATTTATTAATATTCAGAAAAACAGACCGCTGGCAGTCGCCGCTCTTGCGAGTCAAAATCTCTCCGAGGATATACTTCAGATTGCAAATGCAAATTTCTCCGTCGGCGTAAAAGGGCAGACTATCACAGGTTCAGCCGCTATTGATTATGATGCAGATGTGTTACAGGCTTATTTCTCTGCTGATGGAATTATTTATGCCTTATCCTATGAAAATAATTCTGGTTATATTTATGCCCAAACAGATTGGGGATCAGGCGGCTATGAAATGGATGCCTCCATGATTGAAGATATTCAGGCAGCTTTCCGTTCTGCAAAAGATATGCGGGAAAATCAGACTGTTTCAGATGCAGATTTCAGACAAACACTAGAAGACAGTGGATTGCTTGACAAGATCAGTGAATATATTATTCCGGATCAGATCAACACCACCGCACAGAAACTGGAAAATCGCATGAAAAATCTGAATACAATCAATGATCTGGAAAAAGCCTTACAGATTGAAAAAATAGATCATACTTATACATTGCCCTTCCGCAGTGAAAATATGGCGGATACCCTTGGGGTATTTATTACTATTACAGAAGAGGAATGCAAAGAACTGTTTCAGGGTGATTATCTTGATCAATTTATTAGCGAATGCTCTGAACTTGAAAATGAAATCCGGAATGGAAATTATGATTTTGGCCAGATCAGCTGGACAGCAGAAAAGCAATGTTTTCAGAATATTTCCGGAAACCTTCATGCAGATGGTGACAGCCTGAATCTATCTCTTGATTTCTCTTATGATGGCAGTGAGCTTTCAGGAATATCCGGTTCTTTTTCTGAAAATGCGGAACTGATTACGGTTTCATTGACAGACATCAATCAGGTGTCAGAAGTCATTCCGGAAGAGATCCGCACACAAATGCATTAAATACAGAAAACGCAGAGGAAAATTCCTCTGCGCTTTTTTTATGCGATTGCATGACCTTTTGCATGAATTACTTTTACGATGCTGTCAACTTGATAACGACATTCTTCTTCTGTCTGTGCTTCTGCCATGACACGGATCAGCGGCTCTGTTCCGGATTCTCTGACTAAGATTCTCCCGGTATCACCGAGGGCAGTTTCAGCGGCCTTGACGGCGTTCTGCACATCTGGATCATTCTGTGCTGCTGTCTTATCTTTGACTTTGACATTGACAAGCACTTGAGGATAAATCGTCAGTGGTGCGGCCAGTTCACTCATTTTGGCTTTTTTGGCAAGCATGACTTCCATCATTTTCAGGCTGGTCAGAAGTCCGTCACCTGTTGTGGCATATTTAGAGAAAATAATATGTCCGGATTCTTCTCCGCCCAGACGGCAGCCATTTTTAGACATATATTCATAAACATATTTATCACCGACAGCCGTCTTGACATAATCAATTCCAGCTTCATCAAATGCTTTATATAATCCAAAATTAGACATGACTGTTGTCACGACAGTATTATTTTTCAGCTTTTCCCGTTCTTTCATATACATTCCGCAGATATACAGAATATGATCACCAGTCAGAAGATTTCCTTTTTCATCGACACACAAACATCTGTCTGCATCGCCGTCATAGGCAAAGCCAACATCAAGACCATTATCAACAACGAATTTCTGCAATCCCTGAATATGGGTAGATCCTGCATTTTCATTGATATTCAATCCATTCGGATTAGCATTGATCACATAAGTAGAAGCCCCCAGTGCATCAAATACAGCTTTTGCAATATTCCAGGATGCACCATTTGCACAATCAAGACCGACTTTCAAGCCACGGAAGGAATATATGCCTAATGAAATCAGATAGCCAATATATCTATTTCGGCCAGATACATAATCTACTGTACAGCCGATTTCACTCCCGACAGCAAACGGCAGTTCCGGCCATGTCTGCCCGAATAAATTCAAAGTTCCGTCAAGATAATTTTCGATTAATCCAATTGTATCCTCATCCATTTTTTCCCCGTTTTTATTCAGCAGTTTAATGCCGTTATCATAATAAGGATTATGGCTTGCTGAGATCATGATACCACAATCAAAAGCATCTGTTTTTGTAACATAAGCGACAGAAGGCGTGGTTGTGACATGAAGCAGATAGGCATCTGCACCGGAAGCTGTCAGCCCTGCGACAAGAGAATATTCAAACATATAGCTGGATCTTCTTGTATCTTTGCCGATAATGATCCGGGCAGGTTCTTGTTTTCCTGCCTGATGTTTCAGCTGTGTATAATACCATCCCAGAAATCTGCCGACTTTATAGGCATGATCTGCTGTCAGATTTTTATTTGCTTCTCCACGGAAGCCATCTGTGCCGAAATATTTACCCATGATCAAGCCCCCTTATTATGAAAACATTGCTTTCACTTTTGGATTAGAAATCCAGCCGGGGTACTCATTGAGCAGATCATCATAAGTAATCCGGGAAGCATCTGAAACAGCGAAGAAATCCGCATTATCCACATATCTGTCTCTCATATCATCCAGCTTCTGCAAATAATTGAAAGATGCATTGCCAACGCCGACAAACTGCCAGAAAATAGGATGCTTTGCGGCTTCTTTGATAATTTTATTAGTATCTGCATGATCTGCATTATCACCATCGGTAATAAATACGATATAATTTGGGAGTTTTGCAGGTTCTTCTTGAATATATCTTTTATAGATATCCTTCATTACAGGAGCATAATTTGTGCCGCCCATGCTGTATTTTCTAACAATTTCATTCTGTACATAGCCATAAAAATTATTAAGATTAATATCCGGCAGACGATGGAATCCATTTTCAAAAATCCAGACTTCCATTGTATGATTATCATCAAATTCCATTGCGAGGGGAAGAATTTTCTCAACCACTGACTGCACTGTTCCATTTTTATACAGGCTAGACATAGATCCGGAGTAATCCAGCACCAGCCCCACACGAGAAGTCAGGCCATTCAGCGGCGATTTTTTCAGACAGATTTTATGAACCTCTTCTTTTGCCAGATTGATTTTATGCACACTTTCCTCTTTTGAAAGATTGATCTTTGACGGCTGCTCAGGTGCAGAAGCACTGCCGCCGAATAAATTTCCAAATAAACTCATGTTTATGCTCCTTTTCAGAAAAAATTTGCATTTTTATTATATCACAAAATTTTCAAAATGTCAATCTGTTTTCTGAATTTTCAAAGTCTCTTTACTCTTGATATGCTTTCCTACAATCTCCGATACATCAGAAACTGTCATAAATGCAGAATAGTCATCTTTTTCAACAATCTTTCGCATAGTGGATAATTCAATCCGGGTGATCACACAGTATAATACAATTTTTTCCCCGGAAATCAGACCACTGCCTTCTATGAGCGTGACCGTTCTGCCCAATGTCTGATAAATATCTTGTGCAATGGCTTCCCCATTGTTTGTGATAATCATAACGGCTTTTCCCTGTTCCATGCCAGTGTTGACAAAATCCTCTACTTTGGAAACAATGATATATGTCAGCATACTGTACAAAGCACGATCAAATTCAAAAATAAAACCTGCTGTCAGATAAATCAGGACATTGAAAAACAGGACAATCTGCCCGACAGAGAAATTAAATTTTTTGCTGATCAGAATGGCAACGGCTTCCGTACCATCCAGACAGCCGCCATTCAAAAGCACTAACCCGACACCAAAGCCAAGCATCAAGCCACCGAATACAGTTGCTAATAATTTATCCTCTGTAACGGTCAAATTTTCAAACCATTCTGTTCCGAAAAATTCAAGTGCGAGTGAAAATACTGCCATTGCCGTGATCGTCCGGATAAAGAACGATTTTTCCAGCTTTCTGCCGCCGATCCAAACAAGCGGAAGATTCAGACAGATCGTCAGGATACCAAGCGGAAGCTTCGATAATGTACTGATGATCATGGCAATGCCGACCATACCCCCATCCATGATATGTGACGGCACAAGAATTTTTTCCAGTGCAAATGCCGCTATGATACTGCCGAGAATTAATAATACATAATGCAAAATCACACGATTTGCAGGTTCTTTTCCAGATATATGCATATGCATCGCTCCTTTCTGATAATTCTATTTTATCAGAAAATGAAATCTTTGTCAATGCCAATCAGGAAAATAGAAATTCTGGATTAGCTCCTCCGGAACAGCTGCATAGAAACAATAATGTCCTGGCTGATAGTTTCCTTCCGTGTATAAAAATTCAGCTGTATTGCCATCAATGACAAATGCATAAGGAATCAATTTATAATCAGCATCGAGATATTGCATAAATAAATAATTTTCATCTGATTCGGGATACTGATCGAAATCAAAATTATATTCATGTGCTTCTATAAAATCTTGAAATTCCTGATTCTGATACATGCCGAGATCATCCCATATATAAGCAATACTATCTTCCCCATGCATGACATATTTCCCGGAAAAGCTGGTATCTATCTGCTGTGCGCCATAGAGAAAAATATCATCTGTTGTGAGGAGCAAAGCAGTTTCACTATATTGATTTCTGTCAATTTCAGGGATCTGATCAGGAACAGGCGGCGGAAAATCAGGAGCTGTCCAGCCGTCATAAGATTTTTCTGTAAGATATTTTTTAGGAATGACAGCAGAAATCATATAAATACCATTTTTTTTGCCATGATAAGCATCATCATTGAATATCAAATCTGTTGTGATCTTATTCCCATCAATGATAATACCGTACTGATATGTAAAATATTTTTGATCCATAGGAATGAAATATGCAAGCAGGGCATTTCTTTCAAAATCTATTTTCCATAGGGAAGAAATCACGGGATCTCCTCTTAAATTTTTGATTTCTGCCGATGCATTGCAGAAATTTTCAAATTCTTCCTGCGTCCGCATGATATATTTCTGATCATTATAAATTGCATTGAGTTCAGGAGAAACATAATAATTACATGTGAAATCATAGTCTTTATCCTGATATATATTATTTCTGTCTGGATAAAGCCAGCCTGGATATTGATCATTCAGCAGATAGGCTTTCGGAATAGCCGCCAGAAAACAATATCCTTCAATTGCATCAGGAGAAAAATCACCATAATCCGGGATAACGCAATCTTCTGCTGTAATAAAACTAAGAATATCTGTATCAATCAGAACGCCGCCGGCATAATATCGACAGCCATAATCAGTAGAAGAATATTCCAGCAGATAAGTATAATCTTCAATAGAATATGCTTCTGTCATTTCTGTGAACAGATCTGAAAAATCAGGAGCATAACGCTCTTTTGCATAATCCAGCTGATCCAGATTTTCAATGATCATGTGCCACGGCAGATTATTCATATAACCACATTGAATGCTTTCAACAAAAGTTAGCAAGGAATC
>DJXD01000136.1:10631-67676 GCA_002449585.1 Ruminococcus sp. UBA7013 | reverse complement strand
ACGACTTATTTATTATACCACATTTCAAATCATTTGTCAAGTCTTTTTTCAAAACTTTTTCAAATTTTTTTCTGATCTGTGATCTCATCTCCATGGCTCATGACTCCCGTCCGGCTCACAGCGACTTATTTATTATATCACATTTCAGATCATTTGTCAAGCCTTTTTTTAAACTTTTCCAAATCTTTTTTCTGATTTGTGGGCTGTGGGCTTTCGTCCGACAGCTTTATTATTATATCACAGTTTTTTGATTTTGTCAAGTAAAAAAAATTCAACATATTGATGCATTTTATATTAATAATGCAGGCCAATTTATGACCTGCATTTATATTTTTCTATATCATTTTAATTTTGATCATTAAAGTAAGAAGTGATATTTTCTTTCTGAACTACATTGCGCTTATGGTGTTCTTCTCTTGCCTGTTCAGCAGATTCATCTGTCATGAACATAGGTCTTTCGAAAATCAATACTATCTGATCAATGGTAGCATTTATAATATCATAGCCTTCACGATGTGATTCTTTTCCGAGCTCATTGGTAAAAATAGTTTTTAACGTCCAACCCAATTTACTATAATGTTCCAGACAATCTTTCAAAGCAACTACATTTGTTCCCCCACTGTCAGTATCTGTAATGACTTCTACTTTGTAATCTTTAAAATTAAAAGCATCCTGTTTCAGTCTCATATTGATCATAGCCGTCTGTTCCAGCAGAGCCACTTTCATATATTGCTCAATTTCTTCATCTGTAGCATTCTCAAGCACATGGTGATAAACGGCTTTTCTTTGTGCTGTCTGCACCTCATCTCCGCTGACTTCGAATAATTTAGCGACCATCTCAATATATTGTTCGGTGAACGGATAGCGGTTTTCATACAAATATTTATTTACAGCAGACTTTACATATTTGACACCGCTGGCTGTAATGCCAATATCATCCTCAGGAACAGAACTTATGTCTTCATTTTTCATCATTACATTGACATATTCTTTCTGAAGCGGCAGCGCACCACATTGAATTAATCTTTGCAGCAGTTTTTCTTTTTCTTCCTGTGTCATTTTTTTACCCCTTTCCAGATCCAAATATTATATATATTATATCATATTTTGTTTAGTTTGTATAGACTTAGTTTTGACTATATTCTGCAATCAGAAATGCTTGCAAAAGTTACGGTATTATGGAAAGATTGTAAAATTTTGAAAAAATATTGCTGAACCCCTTTTCAAATCCGGATTTTTGTGTTATAATAAATATGATTGATCCGGATGTTTCCGGACATCTGTGTTAAAATTCATATTAGGAGGATTCTGTTTATGTCTATCATGGATATTTACAACACCTGGTGCCAGAAAGCAGTGGATGACCCCGATTTACTGCCCGAACTGCTGGAAATCCAGAAAAATGAAACAGAAATCAGAGAACATTTTTATCGTGATCTGGAATTTGGAACAGGCGGTCTGCGGGGAATTATTGGGGCAGGCACGAACCGCATGAATGTTTATACTGTCCGCCGTGCAACGCAGGGGCTTGCTAATTATATCAAAGCAGCATTTGAAACGCCGAGCGTAGCCATTTCTTATGACAGCCGCATCAAATCCACTAAATTTGCACAGGCTGCCGCTTCTGTTCTTGCGGCTAATGGCATTAAAGTGCATATCTATACTGAACTCATGCCGACCCCGTGCCTGTCTTTTGCTGTTCGTGCGCTGAAATGCAGCGGCGGTATTATGGTAACAGCTAGTCATAATCCATCTAAATATAATGGCTATAAAGTTTATGGCTCTGATGGCTGTCAGATGACACTTGAAGCCGCTGAACAAGTTCTGCATGAAATCAATTCTCTGGATATTTTCAATGATGTCAAGTATTGCGATTTTGAAAAGGCTGTTGCTGATGGCATGGTTTCTTATATTAATCAGGATGTCATTGAAGCGTATTATAAAAATGTCATGGCGCAGGGCATTCATACGGATCTGTGTGCATCCAGTGGGCTGAAAATCGTATATACCCCTCTGAATGGCACAGGAAATAAGCCTGTTCGTGAGGTACTTTCCAGAATTGGAATCAAAGATGTGACAGTTGTCAAAGAACAGGAAAAACCGGATGGCCATTTCCCCACCTGTCCATATCCCAACCCTGAAATCCGGGAAGCATTGGAACTCGGTCTGAAATATTGTGATGAAGTCAAGCCGGATCTGCTTCTTGCAACTGATCCTGATGCAGATCGTGTAGGCATTGCTGTTCCGGATGGAGAGGATTATGCATTATTCTCCGGGAATGAAGTTGGTGCAATGCTGCTTGAATATATTTGCAGTCAGCGCAAAGAAAACGGCACACTGCCGGAACATCCGATCTGTGTGAAAACGATTGTAACAACGGATTTGGTCAAAGCCATTGCAAAAGAATATGGTGTCAAAGTGATTGAAGTATTGACCGGATTCAAATTTATTGGGGAACAGATTGGCCTGTTGGAAGAAAAGGGCGAAGAAGACCGCTATATTTTCGGCTATGAAGAAAGCTATGGTTATCTTGCCGGGACATATGTCCGTGATAAAGATGCGGTTGTCGCCTCTATGCTGATCTGTGAAATGGCCGCATATTATCGCACGAAGGGTATTTCTTTATTGCAGGCACGTGAAAACATGTATCAGAAATATGGTGTCTTCCGTCATTCTCTCCAGAGTTTTGCTTTTGAAGGCGAAAGCGGCATGAATAAGATGAATTCTCTGATGCAGGGTTTGCGTGATCACAGACCGGAAACAATTGGCGGTCTGAAAGTAGTATCTGTATCAGATTATCAGACAAGTGAAACTACAGATATTACAACTGGTGAAAAGACTGTGATCACCCTGCCGAAATCCAATGTATTAGTTTTCACACTGGAACAGGGTGCAAAAGTGGTAATTCGTCCATCTGGCACAGAGCCCAAAATCAAGAGCTATTATACAACAATAGGCGATACCATGGCGGATGCCATCGCAACAGAAGACAAACTCAAAGCCGATTTCAGCCAGATTTTTAAATAATTCCTGAAAAATCAGCACACTGCTATTTTACAGTGTGCTGATATTTATTAACTCTAAAAAATTTCCTGCCAATTCTTCACGCTGCACAAAAACATCACTTGTGTATATTCTGACGGATCTGTAATTTCTTGAAAATGTGTTCCTGTCTGCTCCAGATTGATCACACAGATTTCGCTGTAATGCTGTGCCAGAAATGGTATCATGCAGTCAGCAAAATCATCTTTATATAATAATAATTTTTTATCATTATGCAGATCTGTCCGGATGATCATTTTTTCACAAGGTTTTCCCGTATAGAACTGATACATATGATCTGTTTCCAATGCAGAAATATCATACAATGCTGTCCTGTTTTCATCTGTATGATTCTGATAATATGCCTTTACCAGCTGTATTTGACTGCCATTTTCATAAGTATAGCAATCCAGCAGATCTGGCCTGATATTATCATACAAAGTTCTCTGATATAAATCTCCTTTAAAATCTGTACTCAGATGAGAAATCACATATCTTTGATACGGAACAGGCGTAAAACCCATTTTCTGTATCGCTGACTGATAGACATAATACGCTCCGCAGCTTGTCCAATGCGAATCTGTTCTATAATAAATATAACTATCTTTCAATGACATTAATATATGATAGGCATCTACACAGCGGATTCCTGTTTCTGTATCAGCATAAGCGGCTTTAATCATATTTTTCTGATTCACACTAATTGCATTCGCTGGAAGACTTTCCTCATAAATTTCTGATGCTGATGGCACAAGAATCAAATAAGTAGGCAATCCATATATTTGATAAAAATCATTCACCAATGAAATATTTAATGCTTCATCCGAAGATTGTTTTTCAATCAGGCGTTCATCTGTGATATAAATTCCCTGTATGACTTTTTCCCCAATCATGAGATCTGTCCGGCTTTTGAGCTGAAATAATACATCATGAAATCCAAGATTCTGTTTCAGCCAGCTTTCCACGCTATCAGACCAATCACTAGAAAATAAATTTCTGATTGTAGGGAAATTTTCTGCTTCATAAACAGTATGTATCATCATAACAGCATAAATCACTGTCAGAAGCAGAACCGTTTGTCTTGCAATTTTCTGATTTTTTTTATGTTTCTTTACAGCCATAGCAAAAGCTCCTCACTCCGCTCGCCATATAACATAGAGGCCAGACAGAAAATAAATAATATCCCATGAAATATGGGTGTGACGGCGGTCAGCTTCTGTCCTGCTTCGGATTCTGTCAGGCGTTCGGCAATATTCCCAAACAAATCCGTTGCAATATATGCCCCTACCAGAATCAGCGGAATATAAGACACCAGAAAATAAATTCCGGTACTGTCAAAAATGCCGTTTCCGAATCCGATCATAGATTTCCAATAACATGCCGTTTCTGTCAGATTCTCCGTGAAAAACAGCACCCATAAAAACTGAGGGAGAATCCCGGTATAAATCATTCCGAATACATAATTTTTCTGAATCAACGCTTTCAGAAATGTTTTTTCAAACAGGAGCAGAATCCCAATTGCTAAGCCCCATAATAAAAACTGTATCCCGATACCATACCATAATCCCATCAGCATCCACATAAAAAGAAATACAGCATAATTCAGCCCATTTTTTTTGGATTTCAGCACTTTGCTGAAATTTCGTTCAAACCAGGAAGCAAGCGTTATATTCCAGCTTTGCATAAATGCCTCAATCCCTGATGCAAAAAACGGATGATGAAAATTTTTCGGCAGATCATAACCAAAACATTTCCCAAGTCCTCTGGCCATTTCGGCATAGCCCAGCAATTCAAAATATAAATACATAGAAAAAACAATTGTCGTTAGCCATGCTGTGAGCAGGCTCATATTTTGCGGATCAATCTGCTGTAATTCTCCGAAAATATATCCAAAAGTATCAGCAAGAACTACTTTTTCTGCCAATCCTCTGACGAAAATGCTCAATCCATCCCCCAGAAAAACGACATGCAGATATTTATACTGCTTCTGCTCTGCAAAATCCTCATAAGAAAAAAGTGATCCTGCAAATAATGACGGAAACATCATTAAATACAATCCCAGACTGCAAAAATTCACGGCCGCACGATGCCGCTTTTGATACACGCCTATCAAATAGCCAAGCCCCTGCAATGTATAAATCGTAATACCGAACGGAAAGAAAGCATTTTTTTCTGCTGTATATCTGATCCATATCATAGCAGTTCCCTGCAATATCACAGAACCAAATAAAATAATTCGACAGAGTATTTTTCGATCCCTGCATTTTTCCAGAAGCAAACCAACACCGTAATCATAAAACAGAAATGCAGCCGGATATAGCACTCTTGCGGGATTTCCCCAGCTATACAGCAGAAAGCCGCTCAGAATCAAATAACCCTGTCTGATTTTCTTAGGAATGATATAATAAATCAATAATAATGCAGGAAGAATCAGCATGACAAACGTCAATGATGCCAGCTGCATAAAAATCACTCCTGTTTTTCAGAATTCATCATGAAAAATTCCTCTCTTGTCATCATAGAATTCAGCACTTCCAGCAATGCTGATGCAGACAGCATAGACGGCAAATTTAATTTTTTCTGAAATTCACGCCGTTTTTCAGTGCTGTCGGGCTTGCCGTTGAGTCCGGCAAGATATAAATCTGTCTTTGTAATGGGGTCAGAAAGCGGCTGATCCTCTGTCAAGACACCAGCTTTCCGGAAGGCTTCCCGAAGAATAGCCGCATTCACACCTTCAACACCTAGTTTTCCCTCAGCGGATGGCCTAACTTTTCGCTTTTCTTTTCCGAAAATATCTGGAATATAAATATTTCTGACATCACCATTTTGCACTGCACCTTTGATATAATTCCGAATCTGAAAGCCTGCCCTGTCAGAATCCGTCAGAATCAGAATGCCAGTAGTCTGCGCATAATGCCGGATTAATGCCAATAATTCCGGATTTTTATAAATCTGAAAGCCATTTGTTTGAATAATCACAGCATTGACCAAAGATTTCAGCTTGATCTTGTCATATTTCCCTTCTACAATAATTGCCTGTTTAATCCGGAGCATATCACAAATCAACCTTCTTCATTTCAGATTTATATTTAAAATTGATAAACTCATATTTCAGCATAATTACCTCCGCAGCATTTCGATCACTGTTTTTTCAAATAATACTCGTTCATCCATCATGCCGGAATGCATCTGTTTTTCCGCATCGCACAGCAGACGCAGACATTTTGCAATATGTTCCGGCGATTCTCCTACACTGTCACGAAATGCTCTCTCTACAGAATAGCTAAATTTATAATCAAAATCATGCATGACATCCTGCACGGTTTTTCCCGCTTTCCGAGCGGCGGCGGCTCTTTGCACATCTATCAGACTCCCGGATACGGCCGCCATCAGATAAGGCATTTCTACCCGGAGGGACATCAGCTCATTAACCGCTCGCATAGCATCTGCGGCTCTATGCCGAATGACAGCGGTTGTCAATGCATAAACATTTTTATCCAGCTGAGGTGCTACCATATCTTGAATCATTTGTTCTGTAATCATGCCGCCATTGATAAAACTGCATAATTTATCAAGTTCATTCCGGATCATGAGCGTCTGACAATTGCATAATATAGCCAATAGCTGAGCGGCAGGCCGCTCGATCATACAGCCTCGCTTTTTGGTTGCGGCAATAATATCCCCTGCCAATTGTGCAGGATTTTTCAGATCCAGACAGCACACTGTTCCATTTTTAGCAATATAATCAATAATTTTCTTATTTTTTGCTGTAGGCTTTTTATTTTTCCCATTTTTACCGCCATAAATATCAAAGCCAGTAACATCAAAAAGCAAGATGGTTTGATCAGATACCTGTTCTAAAATCTGCATCAATGCTTTTCGCTCACTTTCTTTGAATGCTTCTGCATTGCAGTCATGAATATAAATGCAATTATATTCTGCAAACATAGGGCATAATTCTGCTTCATCCGCAAGCTGACTAAAATTCAGATTAGAGCCGTCAAGCTTTGTGATCTCTGTCATGCCGCCCATAGCCTTGATCATTCTATCTGTGCATCTTTTGACGGCTACAGAATCTTCCCCATAGAAATAATATAGATTTGAAAACTGTCCTGTTTTGATTTGCATCTGCAAATCTTTTTCATTCAGAATTGACATATAATCTCCTTACCCGGCAAGTGCCGTTTTTTGCAATGGTGATTTCTAAATTATTTTCATGAACGAAAGTATATAAATCTGGAAGATAACAGGTATTTTGATCAAGAATCACCAAAAAGCCGCAGTCTGGAAGAACACCCTCACATTTTCCATAGACCGTAAGCAGATCCGGAGCACCTGAAATAACGTTTTTTTCATTTGTACAGATATATTCCAGCCCTGCATATGCAATCATGAGTTGTTTCTCTGAAACATGAATTTTTGCACCATGAAATAAAAATTCTTTTTCATCTGTGATATGCATCGGACAGCCCGGCAAAGATGATAATTTCTGATCTGTATCCTGCATCAGCCAAAGTGATTCCGGCAACAGAAAAGCAAAATATTCTGCATATCTCTGAATGCTTTTTTCTTTGGGCTGATATAAATATAACCCTTCGAGATGATTCACACCTGTCAGATAAGTAGCTGCATAATCAGCGGCATGTGATTCTCCTGTCATGTCAAATAATACAGCATCTGTATCTTTTTGAACGGCAATCAGACAATGATTTCCTGTTCCCAGCACTGCAATTTTCAAATCATCTTTATGATAGATTCTTTCCAGATTCTCCGCTATTCCTGTAATCATGCATACACAAGCGATCATGATACCTGTAAATTTTCGCTTTCTGATCAAAATATGACAAAACAGAATACTGATTCCACCTATTTCCAATGCAATCCGGAACAAATCGCTGTCAGAAGAAACATGTGTCCATGAAAATCCGGCAAGCCAGCTGGCAATTTTCAAGATCAGCTCTATCAGGAAATCGGCCAAAGACAGGCAATAACCTGCAATCATTCCTGTACCTCCTGTACAGATCGCCAGTACTCCCATCAATAACGCTAACATACAGAACGGCACAAGTAAAAGATTTGTCAAAGGTGAAATCAGCGATATTTCTTTGAAATATATGGCACTCACAGGAAGCACTGTCAAAAACACAAGAATACAGCTGATACTGTTTTTCAAAATATCATATCTGATATTCTTTGTCATATATGCGGCTACTGTCCCCATTCCGAACGCACCGGAACAGGAAAGCCAAAATGCTGCATTATGAATCACAAATGGATTTTCTATTCCAAGAATCAGCATTGCAATCCCCAGTGAATTAAAACTATTTGACTGACGGAAGCATAATTTTGCACTTTGAGAAATCAAGATCATAATACATGCTCTTTTGACGGATACTGTCTCTCCAGCGCAAAGCATGAATAATATGCATAATATCCCTGTTACAGCAAAAATCAGCTTTCGGCCTGCTTTGCATTTTTTCAAAATCCATCCTGCACATAATGCCAGAAAATCAAGATGCAGTCCTGATACTGCCAGAATATGCCCGATCCCTGAGCGATAAAGCGCAGTTTTCATGCTGTGCCGCATTCCAGATTTATCACCGAATAGCATGCCTGTCAGACATGCACCGGTATCCGTTCCCATTCCTGAAATAATCTGTTCTGTCATGCGTTTCCGCCAATCATAAATTATCTTTCTCAGCGTCCGCTGTTCCATTGGGCGGATTTCTTCAATCTCTGCTTCATTATCAAAACATAAAAATACATTTTCCGCCTTGCAATGATTCGCATTGTCAAATAGATAATCTGATGTAATCCGGTTTAATATTCCCGTTATGACAAGAATATCCCCATAATCCGGCTCTATTTCTTCTGTAAATAATTCTATCCTGACAGATACTCCCTCTATCTTGCCATTCAGAATATATTCTGCATAACGATTCTGATAAACTGTTTTTTCTGTGATCTGTCCTGTAAAAATCATTTGCTGTCCTGCAAATTGTTCCTGCTTCCGGATGGTATTATCTTCATGATGCCAATAACTACAGCACGCTATCAGGCATGACAGCGTGCTGATTAATACATATTTCCAGACAGCTCTCCGATACAGAACAATACTTAATGCTATCAGAACAATCACACCCAATGACAGCAGATCAAATTTTGATGCAATCAGCAAGCCCAGTATATAACCAAAGCCAATAAAAAGAGCTGGTCTTTTCATCGCTGTTTAATCTTTGAAAAATAACGGCAGTTTTTCAAGATAAATAATATCTGATCTGTCCGCAGCATCGCCCTCAGCTAATACAGCTGCTTTTCCGGCAATCTTTCCGCCTGCTTTCTGAACAAGATATTCCATAGCCTGGAGAGATTCTCCCGTACTGATTACATCATCAATAATCAGCACTTTTTTATCTTTCAGCAATCCGGCATTTTCGCCATCAAGATACAAAACCTGTTCATTTGCCGTTGTGATAGATTTCACTGCAACAGAAACAACATCCTGCATATAGAGTTTGACGGATTTTCTGGCCACAACATAATTTTTTCCGCTCTGCCGTGCCATTTCAAATGCCAGCGGAATGCCTTTTGTTTCCGCCGTCAGAAGCATATCAAATTCCGGGCATTTTTCTAATAATGCCTTTGCCGTTGCTACTGTGATTTCCACATCTGAAAACATGATAAAAGCGGCAATTTCTAATGTTTCATTTACGGGACAAAGCCGGAGTTTTCTGGTCAATCCGGCAATCTGCATTTCATAGTATTCAGCCATAATTCACCTCATCCAAGAGAATGCTTGCCCCAGCCCATTTTTACACCTGCCATCATGTGGAAATGCAAATGCATAACGCTCTGGCCAGCCTCTTCGCCGCAATTATTAATAATCCGATAGCTGTCAATCTTTTCTGTTTCTGCTGTCTTTGCGATGGCTTCGAAAATCTTTGCCACATACTGCGAATTTTCCGCATTGATTTTTTTGGCACAGCAGATATGTGTCTTAGGTACAAATAAATAATGCGTGGGTGCAATCGGATTCACATCTTTGAATGCATAGACATAATCATCTTCATACACTTTTGCAGATGGGATTTCCCCTGCAATGATTTTACAGAATAAACAATCTTTATCCATCATTAAAATCCTCCTGATATATTAATTTTTCTTAATTAATCAAGGGCGTTCCGTTCCGGCAAAAACCGGAACGCTGCTTTAACCCATTGATAATTTTATTTTATCAGTTCAGCAACAATGCTTTCTAGCGCATGTAAAGCCTTATCTGTCAACGCCATGTTGCCAATTCCAGCCATAGCACTATCAGGCCGTCCGCCGCCTTTGCCTTCTGTCAATGCAGATACTTTCTGTACAATCTTTCCGGCATGTGCGCCCTTTTCCTGTGCGGCCTTTGTGCAGACACAATAGAGCTGTCCCTTTTCACCGCCAACTCCGGCCAATACGGCAATCAAAGGCTTGTCTGTACTCTTGATCTGATCGCCCATCTTGCGGAGAAGATCAGCATTTGCATTCTGTACCGGAGCAGATACGATTTCTATGCCATTCACAATTTTTGCTGATTTCAAAATATCATCCAGCGCATTGCCAGCCATTTTCTGCCGAAGCGTTTCAACGGTTTTTTCTGTTTCTTTGAGCTGTGCGGTCAAAGCAATACATTTTGCAGGCAATTCTGCCGGATTATTCAGCTTCAATGCCTTTGCGCTTTCATTGATCGTATTCTGCATAGAATAAATCAGATCTAAAACGCCTTCCCCTGTGACGGCTTCAATTCTTCTAAAACCAGATGCAACAGAATTTTCAGAAATGATTCTGAATAATCCGATATTTGCCGTATTCTTCACATGTGTACCGCCGCAGAATTCAACAGAAACAGATCCAGCCTTAACAACACGGACAATACTGCCATATTTTTCCCCAAATAATGCTATCGCTCCGAGTTTTCTTGCTTCATCAATGGGCATTTCATTGACTTCTACCGGAATTGCTTCCAGAATCCAAGTATTGACAAGGGATTCTGTTTTCTGAATTTCTTCTGGTGTCATGGCACTGAAATGTGAAAAATCAAATCGACAGGCTTTTTCATTCACAAGCTGTCCAGCCTGATGTACATGTTCGCCCAGTACTTGCCGCAGAGCTGCTTGTAATAAATGCGCAGCGGTATGATTCCGCATCACTTTATTTCTGAATTTAGAACATACTTTTGTTTCCACATCATCCCCGGTATGCAATGTTCCGGATTTCATCACACCGAAATGCAGATAATGCCCATCTTCATCTTTGGTTACTGCTGTTACTTTGAATTTTGCATCATCGCCAATATAAATTTTTCCATGATCCGCAACCTGACCGCCGCTTTCTGCATAAAATGGCGTTGTATCTAATACAATAATTGCTTCTTCTCCCTCGCTGACAGTATCTGTCATTTCTTTGCCTTTGAGAATAGCCAGAATTTCAGCGTCACCTGTCAGCGTCTGATAACCTGAAAATTCTGTTTTCTGAAGATTCAGCTTGATAGAATTATCTGCCCAGGAAGAACTTGCTTTTGCATTATGATCCGCCTTTGCAAGTTCACGCTGTTTTTGTACTAATGCATGATAGCCTTTTTCATCCACAGAAAAGCCTTTTTCTGCGGCAATTTCAGCTGTCAGATCAAACGGAAAACCATACGTATCACTTAATTTAAACACATCTGCACCAGACAGCATTTTATTTTCAGACTGATTAATAATATCCGTCAGCAATTCCATGCCTTTATCAATAGTTTTTGCAAATGCTTCTTCTTCTACTTTGATGATTTTCTTGATATATGCCCGTTTTTCTTCTAATTCCGGATAAGCACATTTATTTTCATCAATCACAGTGTTGCAAACTTCATGCAGAAATGTTCCCTTGATCCCGATCATACGGCCATGACGGGCGGCACGTCTTAGCAATCTTCTCAGCACATAGCCCCGGCCTTCATTAGAGGGCTGAACGCCGTCACCGATCATGAAAGTTGTACTTCTAATATGATCTGTGATCACTCTCAAAGATACATCTGTATCATGATTTTCATGATAATTTACATTGGCAATTCTGGAAATATGCTTCATGATATTCTGTACAGTATCGACTTCAAAAAGATTATCCACGCCCTGCATGACACAAGCCAGACGCTCCAGACCCATACCCGTATCAATATTTTTATGTTCCATTTCTGTATAATGCCCATTGCCATCAGAATCAAACTGACTAAATACCAGATTCCAAACTTCTACATAGCGATCGCATTCACAGCCAACATGACAATCCGGTTTTCCACAGCCTTTATCTGCACCACGGTCAAAATAAATTTCTGAGCATGGGCCACAAGGGCCAGAGCCATGCTCCCAAAAATTATCTTCTCTGCCCATTCTGACCATATGAGAGGGATCTACGCCAATTTCTTTCGTCCAGATCTCATAAGCTTCATCATCGTTTTCAAATACAGAACAATGCAGTAATTCTTTCGGCATTTGCAGCACTTCTGTAAAGAATTCCCAAGCCCACTGAATGGCTTCTCGTTTGAAATAATCACCAAAGGAGAAATTTCCGAGCATTTCAAAATAAGTGCCATGACGTGCGGTTTTGCCGACATTTTCAATATCAGGCGTTCTGATGCATTTCTGACAGGTTGTCACCCGGACATTTGGGGGGACTGCCTGTCCCAGAAAAAATTTTTTCAATGGAGCCATACCGGAATTGATCAGCAATAAGCTTTTATCTCCCTGAGGGATCAGGGATGCGCTTGCCATTCTGGTATGATTTTTACTCTCAAAGAAATGTAAAAACTGTTCACGGAGGTCGTTTAAGCCTCTCCATTCCATAATCATCACTCCAATTTTAAAAAATAAAAACAGCTACAGATACAGTATAGCAAATTTTTCACAAAAAGTCAATCATCTGCTGTAAATTTTCCAGAGAATTCATCTTCACTTTTTTGTTCTTCCCAATTCCAGACACCGCCTGTAGGATCTGGCCCATTATACCAGACAAAGGCCATTCCATCATCTGAGATGCCCGGCTTGCTTTTCTGATAGCAAAAACTAATTACAATGGCTTCCCGTTCATTGACTGTGATATTTCCTTTTGGGGAATAGGTAATCCGGATCAGATCCGGCATCAGATCTGCCGGAAGATTACTGATATAATTTTCAGGATCATCCAGATCAAAATACCAGTTATCCCCATATTTTGCAGTCTCATAAGTCAAATCATTCACATCTTCGGGATTGGCACAATTTTCTGGATTTAAAGACACATCCTGATCAAAAAATCCTGTTAATTGATAATCTTCTGTGAGATTCAGCGGATATGTTTCCATTGCTTTCATCTGATCAATAGCATGATCCAGATCTATAATATATGGCGTATCGCTGAAAACATTATGCAAAAGTGCGGCGCAGTGCCAACCTTCTTTTTTATCTATCTGTGAACAGCCTGTCAGCATTCCCATACAGAGCAGCAAAGCAATATATTTCTGTTTCATATTAAAATCCATTTCTATTAAATTTAATTCTAGGCTTTTTAATAAGTGTTTCAAACTGTCTGAGCTGTCGTGCCAATGCGGCCACAGGAAGGCCTACAACATTAAAATAATCACCTTCGATATATCTAACAAGCAATGCCCCTTTTCCCTGAATGCCATAAGCTCCGGCTTTATCAAACGATTCACCTGTATCAAGATACGCATTAATTTCATCATCTGTCAAATCATAAAAACTCACATTTGTTTCTGAAGTAAAAACCGTAGTTTGATTTCCATAATATAAAGAAACGCCTGTCATGACAACATGTGTATTTCCGGATAATTTCCGGAGCATCTGGAAGGCTTCTTCCCTGTCTCTGGGTTTCCCCATTATTTCATCATCAAGAATAACAACCGTATCACAGCCAATAATAATCTGATCCGGAAATATATCTGCACATGCTTTTGCTTTCAGATCTGCCAGAAAAGCGGCTGTCATCTCGATGGGCATTCCTTTTGGAACGGTCTCATCTGCATTGATAGGGCAAATTTCAAAATCTTCTGTGATAAATTTTAATAATTCCTGTCTCCGAGGAGAACCAGAAGCTAATACAACATGTCTCATTTTTTCAACACATCCTTAGGATCATAATCCGGTTGCAAAATCAAATTCTGATTTTGCATCACTTCTTTCTGATATTGTTCCTGCCATTCTTCCGGCGTAAATTCTTCTATTGATACTGAAATATGTGCTTTCTGACAGCCAATTGTTTCGATTAATGCATTGGCTAACTTTTCAGCGGCAGCTTTTTTCTGCTCTTCTGTCCGGCCTTTCAGCATTTTCACATGAATATGCGGCATAAAAACGCTCCTTTCTATTTCGCAAGCTCTATTATTTATCATAGCATATTTCAAAGAAAAATGCAAGTATTATTTTTTTACGTCAAAATCACTAAATTATGAAAAAACGCTTGCAAATTTCTGAAAAATATGGTATAATAATAAAAAGCAGTTTTTACAGAGAACAAATGCCCGTTTTTCTGCAAAGGAGTTGTGAAAAAGCATTGAAATTAGTGATACAGCGTGTTACAGAAGCTTCTGTTTCTGTAGATGGCACTGTCACCGGAAAAATCGGTCTTGGTTTCGTTGTCTTATTAGGGGTCGGCAACGATGATACAGAAGATACCGCCCGGAAAATGGCAGATAAACTTGTAAAACTTCGTATTTTCTCAGACCAATCAGGAAAAACTAATCTTTCTTTGAAAGATGTAGATGGGGAAATATTAGTCATCTCTCAATTTACACTCTATGCAGATTGTAAAAAAAATCGCCCTAGTTTCCTGCATGCAGGAAATCCAGAACTTGCGGAACGGCTCTATCAAATCTTTCTGGATCAGCTTCGTTTACAGATAAAATCCGTTCAGCAAGGTGTTTTTGGCGCACATATGCAAGTATCTCTCTGTAATGACGGCCCTTTTACAGTTTTGCTTGAGACATAAAGGAGGTATTTTTATGAAGCATTTCGACCATCCCGAACATTATGACAGTTTTATTGATGCGGTCAAAATTAATCTGATCCGCTGGCGAAAAAAAAGCGAGCCGGATTTTCCAGAAATTGCTGAGAAATTAGGCATTTCAGAACGCACTGCCCGCCGCAGATACAGAAGCCCTGAGACCCTGACATTACAGGAGTTCTATCTCTGGTGTGAACTGTACAAAAAAGATCCTTATAAAATTCTGGAATCTGCACTGCATTCTTCTGTCCCGGGACCTATTTCTGAAGAAGAATAACATAAACTTGTCAATTCTAAGCTGATCAAAATAACCCTTGCATAAACAATCAAAAATCCTCCCATACTGATTTTAAATCTAGCATATGGGAGGAATTTTTATGCATCAACGTGCCTTTCTAATTCTTCTGGCTCTGCTGGCAGGAAATGCGGCTTTACTCGCCAGCGTTGCCGCTCCGATGCAGAATCCTAATTATACAGAAACTGCCCTGCATCAAAGTCAAATCACCATCACCGCCGGAACAGCCGAGGGAACAATTTATGATCGAAATTTTAAACCGCTGGTGAATCAGCAGACGCAATATTATGCCTTTGTGAAGCCCTCAGAAAGCTCTATCCCGGAAATTCTGCATCATACGAAAGAAATGACCCCCATATTAAAAGCGATCAAAACAGGAAAGCCTTTCTGCTGTCAGGTAGATACTGCATTTTCTGATCATCCAGATATAATCATTCTGGAACTGCCGGAACGTTATTCTGAAAATCCTCCTGCACAGCATCTCCTTGGCTATACGCTGGAACATACGGGAATCACTGGACTGGAAGCAGATTATGATAATATTCTCCGCAAATATGAAGATTCTGCCAGTGTTATATATACTGTCGATGCACTAGGAAATCTTTTGCCCGGTGCAGAGCCTATCATTCATCCGGCAGAAGCGGAAAATGCTGGTGTTGTTACTACTCTTGATGCAGAAATTCAGCATATCTGTGAAAATCAGAATATTCAAAAAGGCGCAATTGTTGTGATGCATCCAGAATCCGGGGATATTCTTGCAATGGCAAGCTTTCCGGATTATACTCCGCAAAATTTGGGAACAGCCATCAGCAGCCAGGATAGCCCATTAATCAACCGCTGTCTGTATGCCTACAATGTCGGATCTATTTTTAAACTAATGACCTGCGCCACAGCCTACACACAAGGGCTGAAATCTTATCTTGCGGAATGTACAGGCAGTACAGAAATCAGAAATCAGATTTTCCGATGTCATAAACTCGATGGGCATGGCCTTCTTGATATGAAACAAGCTGTAACAGCTTCCTGCAATACCTATTTTGTGCAGCTCAGCACCCTGTTGCATCCTGCGCTGATGCGTGAAACCGCTCAAAATTTCGGATTTGGCACGATCATTCCGCTGACACACAGTATTATTTCCTCTGCGGGAACGCTTCCGGGAATCCGTGATCTGAACCGTCCTGCGGAAATGGCAAATTTCTGTTTTGGCCAAGGCCTTCTAACAGCCACGCCCTTACAGATTACACAAATGACTTGCGGCATTGCCAATAACGGTAATATGCCCATTGCTCGCCTGATCCGTGGCATTACGGATAACGGACAAGATCTGAATGCAGAAGAATCCGCTCCCCGATATGCCAAAGCTCTGAAACGCAATGCAGCTTATTTTCTGCAAAATCTCATGATTGCAGCTATCAATGAAAATCCTAATTCCAAAGCTGTTCCCGATACCGTTTTTGCCGCCGGAAAAACTTCTACCGCTCAAACAGGTCGTTATGATGAAAACGGCATAGAATATTGTCATGCCTGGATCACAGGCTATTTCCCTATTGATCATCCTCAATATGCCGTAACAGTCTTAGTAGAAGACGGAGGCTATGGCAATGATGCCGCAGCCCCCGTATTTAAAAATATTGCTGATCAGATCACTGCTCTAAAATAATCTTAATCACTTAATGCAATCAATGGCCATTCATACGCCAGCAGAAGAATCACAGCAGAAATCATAATCTGCATCAGTGTAAATCTGATTACTACCTGTGTATCACTCCAGCCCTTATTTTTCCGGGCATGATCATGAATCGGCGTTCTGATATTCTTCATAAATGTCTTTGATTTGGTCACTCTCAGAACTGTTAATTTCAGCAGGCCAAGGCCACCATCAATAATAAGCATCAATGCACAGGGAATAAACATGAATGGCATATCTGACTGCATAAATGCCAGCGCAATGATTAAGCCAATCGCTCTCGATCCGGCATCCCCCATTAAAACACTGCTGGGAGAACAGTTAAACCAAAGATATGCAATCAGCATGAAAATACAAATCCACACAAGCAAAAATTTATTATCCAGCATTTTTGAAACAGGTGTCATGATATTCATCAACAGAAATGCAGATACCAGCGTTATCGCTGACAGGCTTCCACAAAGGCCATCAACACCATCAGCACAATTAGTAACATTAATACTTGCCCAGATCAGAATAATCCCTAATATAATATATACTGGTGCAGGAATGATAAATTCCATATGCAGGACAGGAAGCATCACATGCCCATGTGAATGAAAATAATATTCTGCAACAGATACGCCTGCCGCAACGACAAAATCAATCAGCCCTTTCTTGAGTTCGCCCCATGGCACAGTAGAAGCATCATCTAAATAGCCGCTCATCATCTCGATAAAAATAGCAGCTAAAAAAATCAGAAAAGCAAGATCCAGCTGCATACAAAGCACACTGACAACAATCACGACCAAAATCAAAATCAGTCCTGCTCCTCTGGCCTTACCTTTGGAAAGTGCGCCATTGACAGCAAATTCCCGTCCGTGATCTTTTGGAAGAATGGCTCTTCCGAAGGCAATACCGCAGAATGTCAAACCAAAGCCAAGTACTGCCGCAATCAGCAGACTGATCGCAACACTATTCACATTCAGTAAATCAAAAATCATAAACCTGTTATCTCCTCTTTATTTTCTTGCCAGTCAGGAGGATGCTCCGTTTTCAGCTGCAAATTTTAAAATCAAAGCAGCATCAGTAGCATTAATTTCTCCATCCTGATTATAATCTGCATGAGAACGCCATTCATCCGGATATGTTTCCGGTTCTGCGCCACATCCGACTTGTACAGCATAAATCAAAATTTCAGCGGCATCTACAGCATTAATATTCTGATCCTGATTGACATCACCCAGCTCAAATATCTGTTTATTTTCACGAAAAGAAATCCGGTAATCCGTAGCTTTCATACCTGCCTGAGCCACATGCAGGATAATACTATCTTTTTCTTTCCAATTCAAAATTGTCGTTACGACACCGGAAGGGAATGCTTTTCCATCACTCATAATCTGACCAGTTGTCATGGGAAGCAATGAAATGACCTGTGCATTTTCAGATGGAACATGAACGGCTTCAAATTCAGAATCTCCGATCTGGACAAATTTCAGATATTCCGCTTTTCCATCTTCAATATATAAAATACTGGAAGGCTGTGCTTTCTGAACGGCATAGCTTTTTTCATATATAATATTTTCACCTGTATTGGCATAGGCCGAAATCTGTATTTCTTCCTCTGGCATCACAAGCGGCTGTGTATAAAGCTGATATTTTCCGCCATTGATGCTATAATAAATTTCATTTCCTTCTGGACTTGAGAGAGTGATTTTTGTTCCTGTTGGCAGAGCATCCTCTGTTTCTGAAAAAAGAATCACACCTGCATCTTGTGTTAATCCTCTAAGACAGATATTTCCCAAAACAGCATAAGTATCTATCTTAGTATCATCATCCATAGTATAACTATCTTCAATCGCATCTTCCTGATAAATATCATACCATATGCGGCCATCTGTGCTATAAAAACTTTCTCCCTGATGGAAATCACGGCGGATCATTTCCTCTGTCAGCATATTAGAATCAATAGAAACAGCACCATTTTTTTGTGTAACTGTATTTTTCATATATGCCTCGCAAGTGATATGTTGCCCTTCCTCGCCGGATACTTGTGCAACAATGGAAAATTTCTGGCCTTTGGTGAGTTTGACAGGTGTTGTCAGATCAATAGTATGATAGCCAGAATATTTGACAGATGCAGATGTTACAGAAGATTCTTTCCCTGTATTTGGCTTTTTTCCGGGATCTGTATAAATTTTTATAGTATACTGCTCATCCGGCATGGCATTGCAAAGCATGACAGAAGTCAGATACGTATCTTTTTCGGCTGTGAAAACATTGGCAACATAAGCAGAACTTTCCTGCGGTTCTACGGAAAATGCTGTCCAGTATCCATAATCATCATACTGATATATTTTATTATGCTTCTGTAATGGCTCTGTTTCGAGATAATAAAATTCCACCATACTTGGATCATAATAAGAAATCCAGAAATAGCCATAATCTCCCCAATTTTCTCCCCAGCTGTTACGCACAAGCCATGCACCCGATCCGGGCGGTGATGTTTTGAAATTCTTTGCAGAATAATGATCATCCCAGCCGACAATTGTCACAGCATGATAAGTTCCGCCTGTTTTCTCATCCAGACTAAAATAATAAGAATGCTTATTTGTATCATGAAGCACGCTTTTATTATAATAACTCATGGATACAGTATGTCCCTCATAAATAGCCTGTTGCACAGCCTTTCTTTGATCTGCAAAGCTTTCTTCTTCTATATGATAAGTAAATAGATTTGCATCAGAAACATGATATTCTGCCTTTGCTTTGACAGCATTCCAATCAGCACCCGGATCAAGAATATTAAAATCATTGAACGGAAAGACAGATTCTGAAACAGGCCCAGTCCATGAGGTCAGCATTGGTGCAAGCATATAAAAATTCCCACCTTGCTGAAAAATATCATCTTGATCAGTATTATTTTTCAGCGTGAATCCAAATTTATCCGAATAGGCATAATATGCAAGATGCCATTCTGAAAGATCAATCAACGGATTTCGAGTGATCAGCGTATTTTCCAGACAGCCGATTGCCGAAAAGCTCCAGCAAATGCCATAATTTAACTGACTCTTTACAGAAGAAACTAATCCTTTCTGACGCAGATCAAAAGAAGCCGGAAGTGTTTCCGTTACTTCCGCCGCACCATCTTCATTTGCAGCACTGAGACGACCTGCCGCAGATGCATTTTCATATTGCGCATAATTATCAAAATGTCCTACATGTAGCTCCTGTTCCTCCTCCCCATGCACGGGAAGCTGTCCCGGCAAAAGATACAAAAGTGTCAGCATGGAAATGATTAATTTCTGTATTTTCACGGCGTTCACTCCTGTATGATTTTAAAAGGCTTTTCTGTCATATGGCAAGCTTCTGCAAATATAAATTCCTGTTTCAATTCTTCCTTGCATGCAATGGCTTCTAAAGCGTTTTTGAAAATGCCGAATACTGCTGATCCGCTTCCGGTCATAACGGCACATTGTGCCCCATTGGCAAGCAACATTTCTTTGGCTTTTTTGACTTCATTCAAATCTATGGCCGCTTCAAACAGATTGCCACAGCTTTGACATAATAAATCAAAATTTTCTGTCCGGATAGCTGTCAATAATGCATCTGTATCCGGATGCGCCGGATCTATTAGCTGATCAATTGCCCGATAGGCTTCCGGCGTGGAAACACTTTCTTTTCCTTTGACAATGACAAGTGATAATTCTGGTAATGCAGAGACAGGTGTCAAAATTTCTCCGATTCCTTCGGCCAGAACTGTCCCACCCATCAGAAGAAAGGGCACATCTGCCCCCAGCTTCACACCTAGATCACGAAGCTGCATATTGGTATATCCTGCATTTGTCAGCTCATTGAGCGCATACAATACCCCGGCAGCATCTGCGCTCCCTCCGCCCATACCTGCACCAGAGGGAATGCCTTTTTTCAGATAAATATCAATTTTTTTCCGCATGCCGGAAGATTTCAAAAATAAATCTGCTGCTTTATAGGCTAGATTTCTTTCATCACGAGGAATGCCAGGAGACTCACAGATCAAAGTAATATCTTCACCATCCTGTATGCAGATCTTTAATCTATCATATACAGAAACTGTCTGAAAAATGCTTTTGATGCTATGATACTGATCAGGCCTTTTTCCTGTGATATCCAATGTCAAATTAATTTTTGCCGCACAGAGCAGTTTCATGCTTTTTTTCATGCTTTTTTTCATCAATAGGCGGCAGGATACCCCGACTTCTAAAGTCGGGGAGGAATGCCGCTCCCTCCTTTGTTTCTTGACAAATAAAAAATAATATAGTATACTGTTACCATAGACAGAAGCAGTGAGAAAACCGTTACTGACAGAAAAGGCACTCACACATGCATCTTGACAATGGTAAAAATATGAGGTTGCACTGACCAATCACGCAGTGCGTAAAATTTTTAGTGTCGGTTAGTCTTCCGTAAAAAGGAGTCAGGATCACGAATCTGTAAGAAAACCATCGGACACTTACAGTTACATCAGAGCATATCTCTGGTGTAAGGGGCAATGTCAACTGTCCCACGATGTCGGGTCAGTCCGCCGGACGGCGTTCTAAAGAGGTAGGAGATTTCAAAAATCGTCTGCACTACCGGATACTGACAAGCCCACGCCTCTTTAGGCGGGGGTAGTTGACAACCCACCTTACTTTCTGTATTTTTCCAGAAATTTGGTAATTCTGGAAACTGCTTCCATGAGATGCCGGAGAGAATATGCATAAGACACCCGTACAAAGCCCTCACCGCTTTCTCCGAATGCATTCCCCGGAACAACGGCAACATGCTCTTCTTCTAAAAGCTTTTCGCAGAAATCTTCACTTGTCATGCCTGTGCATTGAATACTTGGAAAAACATAAAATGCGCCTTCTGGTGAAAAACATGTCATGCCGATACGGTTAAATGCTTCTACTAGATATCTCCGGCGTAGATTATATTCTTTGATCATATGCTCTACTTCTTTTTCGCATTCTTTCAATGCGACAATAGCGGCATACTGGCTGATCGTCGGCGAGCTCATAATAATATACTGATGAATTTTGACAAGCTGTTTTGCTACGGGAGCAGGTGCGCACAGATAGCCTAATCTCCATCCTGTCATTGCAAATGCCTTGGAAAAGCCATTGACTAAGATCGTTCTCTCCTGCATGCCCGGAAGCTCTGCAATGGAGCAATGCTTTTTTCCATAAGTCATTTCAGAATAAATTTCATCAGATAAAATCATAATTTCTGTATCTCTGAGAATTTCTGCAATTGGCTCAAGATCTTCTCTCGTCATGATCGCCCCTGTGGGATTATTCGGAAACGGCAGAACTAATAATTTCGTTTTCGCTGTGATTTTTTCTTTGAGTTCCTGTGCGGTCAGCTTGAATTTATTTTCCCCTTTTGTCGGAATGGGAACAGGAATCCCCCCTGCCATCTGAACAATTGGCGCATAACATACAAAACTTGGCTCAACAATCAGCACTTCATCCCCCGGATTCAGCACTCCTCTGATAGCAATATCAATAGCTTCTGATCCGCCTACTGTAATCACAATTTCATGTTCGGAATCATACTTCACATGAATTTTCTTTTCCAGATAATTCGCAACTTCTTGCCGAAGCTGTGCCATTCCGGCATTTGCAGTATAGACAATTTTTTTCCGCTCCAGAACATCAATTGCTTCTTTCCGGATGCTCCACGGTGTAGAGAAATCAGGCTCACCCACGCCAAGACTGATGACGTTTTCCATAGTAGCCGCCAGATCAAAAAAACGCCGGATGCCGGAGGGCTTCATTTGCTGAACACATGATGATAATACAGATTCATAGTTCATGGGCAAACCATGCTCCTTTCATCATATTCTTCATCCTCAATCCGGATTCCCTTTTCTTTATAGCGTTTTAATACAAAATGGGTAGCCGTCGCAAGAACACCATCCATAGCAGAAAGTCTCTGTGATACAAACATAGCCACCTCTTTGAGGCTTTCGCCTTTCACTGTCAAAGCCAGATCATACATTCCGGACATCAGAGAAACGCTCTCTACTTCATCATACATCATGATTGTTTTAGCAATTTCATCAAAACCACAGTCACGTTTTGGGGTAACTCTTAATTCAATTAATGCTTCTACTTCCGTGGATTTTGCCAATTCTTCATTGATAATTGCTGTATAGCCACGGATGACACCTTTATTTTCCAGTTTCTTGATTTCTTCTGCAATTTCCTGCTCTGTTTTTCCCAGCATATCCGCCAGCTGCATATTGGTCAGCCTGGCATTGGTTTTCAGCAGATGCAATAATTCATTCATAGCAACAACCTCCTAATTATAATTTTATCCACTGCGGCTGATGCCGCAGAAAATAACAAATCTCTGTAAATCCACAGGCTTTGGCCAGCTCTGCCCCCTGCATGATGCCGCCGCCTACATCTTCCGGCTTGTGTGCATCTGATCCAAGTGTCAAAATCTTTCCGCCCATGTCATGATATAATTTCAACAAATCCGCATCAGGAAAAGGCTTTTGATATTTTTGGCGATATCCTGATGTATTTAATTCAATCCCTTTGCCTTTAGCAATCACATTCCGGAAACATTCTGCGATCATGTCCCGATAATCTGCCAGATCAACAGGAATTCCTGCATCTCCTGTAATATATCTTAACGGATATGTGATATGACCCAATACATCAAAACAGCTGTGACAGCTGATTTCCAGCAAAATTTGAAAATATTCTTTCAATAGCTGTTTGCTATTCTCCTGCTGATAATCCAGAAAATAAAAATCAAGCTTTTCCGGAAGTTCATGCAAAGATGCAATTACAAAATCAAGCCGCTGATCTTGATACAAACTTTCCGCAAGTCCAAAATCTGCATTTGGCTCACCTAATTCTATTCCATTGATCAATATCAAATCTGTCAGCCCTTTTGCAAGCTGATTCTGTTGCATGGATTTTTCCCAACGGGCGGCATAATCAAAAAAATCTTCTTCATTGCGAGGTTCTGACTGATAATATCCTTGGGGATAATATCGGCATAATTCAATATGATCTGTCACGGCATAGGCCGGCATTGCCAATTTTTCCGCCTGGCGGATCATAGCTGACAAAGATGCCGCACTGTCCGGAGAAATTTCCGTATGTGTGTGACAATCCGGATACATAAATATTTTCCCCCTTTCTGTACACTGCTTTTATTATAGCATAATTCCGAAAATTTTTCTATAGTTCCGGCGAAAAAAAAATATTTTTCACAACTTTGTGCTGTCTGCATAAAATAAAAGCAGAAACTGATCTGAATTTGGAGGGATTTTCCATGTCTATCTTTGCGATGTTGTTCCTGTTTCTGCTTCTGATCGCCGGAAGTCTTACCACTTTTGCCTGTCTGATTCATTCCGTCCCTCCAGCAGAAAATAAGCTTTCCCCTTTCGTGATGCTCCCTGTCCCTGATGCCTCTCCCTCTACAAAGGCATTTCTTGAATTTTATGCCAGTCAGGTGGCTTGGATGGATAGTTCTGTTTTGCAATGCATTTTTCTGATCTGGCAAGATTCTGAAACAAAAGATCTTTGTGAAGATATGAGCCATCAACATGATTTTTTCTGTCCGCTCTCTCTTCCTGATGCTCAGGAAATTCTCAAAAAAAATTGCAGAACCTGTTGCAATTCTTCTGAAAATGTAGTATAATATTAAGAGTATGCAATACAGGAAGGGGATTTTTTTATATGTCAGATCTCAAACATCTTGAAGGCACTGTTGAAACTGTTCTATTTCGAAATGAAGAAAATGGCTATACTGTCTTAGAACTCAATGCTAATGGCATTCTTAAAACAGTTACCGGAGAGCTTGGCGAAACAGATGAAGGAGAATTCTTATCATTAGAAGGCCAATATATCACCCATCCCAGATATGGCACGCAGTTTCAGGCCGAAACCTGTGAACGCCGTCTGCCTGATACACCTGCTAATATTGAACGTTATCTTAGTTCTGATGCATTCAAAGGCATTGGAAAATTGCTTGCCGCCAAGATTGTCAAAACTTTCGGCACGGATACATTTAAAATCATGGAAGAAGAACCAGAACAGCTGATCAAAGTTCCTGGTATGACACAGAAAAAATGTGATGAAATCACTGCGCAGGCAAAACAAATTTTTGCACTCAGACGGGTGATTTCTTATTTTGAAAACTATGGCATCAAATCACGCTATGCAATGCGAGCTTTCCGGATCTGGGGGACAAAATGCCAATCACTTACGGAAAAAAATCCTTATTTGCTTTGCAATGAATTAATTGGCATGAGCTTTCAGAATGCCGAAAATTATGCCCATGATCTTCATATTCCTAAAAATGCCCCCTGTCGGATTGCTGCCGGCATTATCTATATTCTGAAACATAATGCAGATGCCGGACATACTTGTATTCCCTTGGAAACCCTCGCACAGAAAGCAATTTCATTTCTGGAAATCAATGAGTCTCTTTTCTATGAAATCTATCATCAGGAACTTGAAAAACAGACGATTGTTGAATTTCTGAAAGGCGAACGGGAATTTGTCTATCTTCTGGAATATTATATTGCAGAAGAATATATTGCTGATAGAATTGCTATTATGCGAAAATATGCAAAGCCATATCAAAGCTTTGCGGATGAAAATCTGATTCAAGAAACAGAAAATTATACAGGAATCCAGTATGCAGAAATGCAGAAACAAGCCATTCATCAGGCCATGTCCGAAGGCATGCTAATTTTGACCGGAGGGCCTGGCACAGGAAAAACAACCACACTCAATGGCATTATCTCCTGCCTGAAAAAAAGAAATCTTCATTTCTGCATCGCCGCTCCAACCGGACGAGCTGCAAAACGTGTTTCTGATCTGACAGGCTATGAAGCCAAAACCATTCACAGGCTTCTGGAAGTTCGCTATGATGCCGGAGGACTTCTGAAATTTGTTCATAATGAAGAAAATCCTCTCTCCTGTCAAGTGCTTATTATTGACGAGATGTCAATGGTGGATGTACTTCTGTTTTCCAGTCTGCTGAGAGCTTTAAAACTTGGCTGTAAACTGATTCTTGTGGGAGATAGCGATCAGCTCCCTTCTGTAGGAGCTGGCAATCTGCTGCAACATCTGATTGATAGCCATTGTATGCCTGTTATCACTCTCAAAGAAATCTTTCGTCAGGCACAAAAAAGCTGTATCATCACCAATGCTCATAAAATCGTCAATGGCGATATGCCGGAACTGCTCCGGAAAGATAATGATTTCTTTTTCTTTCATAGACAAGATTATGAATCAGCATCAGAATTAGTAATTGATCTTACCTGTCATCGTCTGCCAAATGCCTACTCTTATTCTGCATTTAAAGAAATTCAAATTATTTGCCCTTCCCGGATTGGATTGCTTGGCACGGTTGAGCTGAATAAAGCCATTCAAGCACGGCTGAATCCTCCTGATGCACAAAAATCACAAGTCCGGTCAAGCCTTTATGAATTCCGTACCGGCGATAAAGTCATGCAGACAAAAAATAATTATGATATCGAATGGAAAAAAGATGAAGAAACAGGATCAGGCATTTTTAATGGCGATATTGGCATGATTGTTTCTATCAATCGCAGACAGGGAGAAGCTGTGATAGATTTTGATGGCAGAATGACAGTCTATCCAATCAACATGATGGAACAGCTGGAACTTGCCTATGCTATCACGGTACATAAAAGCCAGGGGAGCGAATTTGATGTTGTTATCCTGCCCATTCTTGGCAAAATGGAAAAGCTTACTTATCGAAATCTATTCTATACTGCCGTCACCAGAGCCAGAAAAATGCTGATTCTGATCAGCACCCCCGGCAAAGTCGCTGAAATGATCCAGAGTACAAATAAAAACAGACGCTATTCTTGTTTGAAATATATGCTGGAACAGGAGCTTGATCATGATCCGGAAGAAAATTCTTAATTTTTTCTATCCCAATTTCTGCCCATTATGTGAAACATTTCTCACAGCGGAAGAGCTTCTCTGCGATGTCTGCGGAGAGAAAATGCTTCTTGGTCAAGATGATTATTGTCATCATTGTGGAAAAGTTTCCTGCATGTGTCAGCATCACACCCCAAGCTATGACAAAGCCGTTATCGCCTGCCGCTATGATAAACAAACTTCTCCTGCTGTGATCTGCCTGAAAAATTCCAGAAATACAAATTTCGCCTATTTTGCCGCCCAGATTATTGCCCAGCGTTTGCAATATGGCCAGTATTACGGAACTTTTGATGCTATCATTCCTGTCCCTATGCATATCTCAAAACAACGGCTTCGAGGATATAATCAAGCCGCATTGATCGCAAAAGAAATTTCCCGTCTGCTGGATGTGCCATTCCGGGAAGATGTTTTATATAAACCAACGCCCGGCACAGAACAGCATTTGCTGAAATCTGTACAGGAACGTGCCCGGAATGTCAATGCATTCAAAGCATATCCTGTTTCCCTTGAAAATCAGAAAATCCTGCTGTGTGATGATGTTCTCACAACTGGCAGTACTATGAGCCGCTGTGCTACACTTCTCAAAGAAAATGGTGCTTTCTCTGTCACTGCTGCCGCAGCATCCACAACTGCACCTAAAAAAAAGGAGAATCCCGAATGAGTACCACTGATATTGGCATTGATCTTGGAACGGCAAATATAGTTATGACTTACGGAAGAAAAGGCGTTGTCTTGTCTGAACCCTCTGTGATTGCTTATAATAAATGCACACAGAGAATTCTTGCTGTTGGTTCAGAAGCATATCAAATGATCGGCAGAAATCCAGCCTATATTGATGTTGTCAGACCAATGGCAGAAGGTGTTATTTCTGATGATCTCCTCACACAATGCATGATCAGAGAATTTCTGCAAAAAATATGCGGTCATCAGCTAATTAAACCAAGGATGATTATCTGTGTGCCTGCTTTTATCACAGATCTTGAAAAAAGAGCTGTGGGGGATGCCGTCATGAGTGCCGGATGTCGAAAAGCTTATCTGATTGATGAACCAATTGCCGCTATGTTGGGCGCAGGCATTAACATCGGCAGAGCAAGGGGACATATGGTTGTTGATATTGGTGGCGGTACAACAGATATTGCGATTGTTTCCATGAATGGTATTGTGACATCTCATTCTGTCAAGAGTGCTGGCTCTCAGATTGATAAAGCAATTATGAAATATATGGCGAATCATTATAAACTCCTGATCGGAGAACAGACGGCTGAATATGTGAAAAAAACGCTGACAAATCTCTATGATCCTAGAGAAGATGTGACATTATCCGTGAAAGGCCGGAGCATCATCCGGGGGCTTCCTGATATGATAGAACTGAATGAAATGGAATTATATACAGCCATTGAAGATGAAATTTTTGCGATTCTGGAAGCAATTCGGAAAGTATTAGAAGAAACGCCGCCGGAATTAGTAGGCGATATTCATGAAAATGGCATTCTTCTGACAGGCGGGGGCGCATTGCTTGGCGGTCTGCGTGAATTGATTCATCGGACATTGAATGTCAATTGTGTGATGGCAAAAGATACTATGCATTGCGTTGCCAAGGGCACAGGGCTGGCATTTCAGAAAATCAATCATCTGCTTGATGGCTTTGAGGGAGTCACAATTTATAAATATCGCTGATGAAACGATTGATTTTATTATTCTGCCTTTATCTTTCCAGCATCATTCTTTCTGGCATTATTCTGTATCAATCAGATCAGCGCACTCTGGAAATGATTCAGCCGTATACGCATGATTATGCATTAACAGTTCCGGAAGAAACGGTTTTTCTGGATATTAATCAAGCCTCTGCCGAAAATCTTTCACAGCTTCCGGATGTGAGCCGTCCTCTGGCGGATCAGATTGTCGATTATCGGGAGAAAAACGGGAAATTTTCAGAAATTTCAGAATTAGTCGCATGTGTACCGGATCGATTGCTATCAGAAATTTCTATTTTATTGAGCTGTGAAACAGAACCGCCGACAGAATGCACTTCTGAAACAGAAATTTCTATTTTACTGAGCTGTGAAACAGAACCGCCGACAGAATGCACTTCTGAAACAGAAATTTCTATCACAGAGCCATCTGAATCAGAAACTATTATAGAAATCTTAGAAATCTTATTTCCTCTGGATCTAAATCAGGCATCTGTTGAGGAATTATGCGCCATTCCGGGAATTGGTATCATGACCGCAGAATCTATTATTGCTTATCGTGAGGAACAAGGCGGTTTTCTGAACTGTCAGGAATTATTATCTATTTCCGGCATTGGAGAAATAAAATATTCTGAAATCCTGCCTTATCTCTATCTTGAAACAGAATATTTCCCAGAACCAACAGAACCCCCGGCAATCCCCGTGATTAATCTGAATACTGCCATCAAAGAGGATCTGCTCCGGCTTCCCGGCTGTGATGATGCTCTTGCTGAGGAAATTATCCAGCTTCGAGAGGAAGAAATTCATATTTTTCATAATATTCTGGAACTTACGCTTGCCGAGCATGTCACCACTGATTTATATCTATCATGGGAGTCTTATCTTTCTGTAGATGATCAAGGCAACACGCAGATTCCCTATGTTCGGCCATCTGGCTGATTTGATCCCAAGGAGGAATTTTTTTGACTTTACAGCAGTTACATTATGCAATTGTCATTTCTGAAACTGGTTCTATGAACAAAGCGGCTGAATTATTATACATTGCACAGCCATCCCTGACCAGTGCCATGAAAGAACTGGAAAAAGAAACCGGAATCACGATTTTCAATCGCAGTGGAAAAGGCGTTTCCCTCACCGCTGATGGCATGGAATTCCTGACATATGCCCGGCAAGTCTATCAGCAATATGAAGCATTACAGGAAAAATATACCGGCGGCAAAGTCCGCAAAAAATTCGGCGTATCTGCACAGCATTATTCTTTTGTAACAAAGGCATTTGTGGAACTCGTCCGCAAATTTGATACTTATGATTATGAATTTGCTATCAGAGAAACCAAAACTTCCGAAGTGATTGAAGATGTGAGAACCCTCAAAAGTGAAATAGGTATCCTGTATCTGAGTGATTTTAATTCCCAGATCATGCAAAAACTCTTTCAGGCCAATCATCTGGAATTTCATTCTTTGATCAGCTGCGGCATTTATATTTATCTCTGGAAAGGTCATCCCCTTGCAAAGCAGGATGCTATCTTATTTGATCAGCTGTCAGATTATCCCTGTCTGACGTTTGAACAGGGAGATCGAAGTTCTTTCTATTTTGCCGAAGAAATTTTTAGCATGAATGATTTTGCCCGTGTAATCAAAGCTTCTGATCGAGCCACTATGCTAAATCTCATGAAAGGCCTGAATGGCTATACTTTTTGTTGCGGCATTATCTGCGATGATCTAAACGGTTCAGATTATGCCGCCCTTCCTTTGAAAGATGATCACAGCATTATGCAGATCGGCTATATTACCAGAAAACATATGACACTTAGCAGTCTCGGAGAGCTATATCTTCAAGAATTGCGTAATTATCTTAATCACTAAAAAAAGCAGGACAGCCAAAGCTGCCCTGTTTTTTTATATTTTGTGATGTATGAATTACTTAATCGGGAAATCAGCATCAGACAGGAGCTTGATAACCAGCTTCATGATGTTCAGGGAGTCTGTTGCGGTGGGCTTGCCATCCTGATCAACGTCAGCATTCTTGAGACCCTGAGCAGACAGATCTGCCTTACCATAAATAGCCTTGTTCAGCAGGATGATATCCATGATGTTCACAGAACCATCGCAGTTTGCATCGCCCCACTTAGGATCTGTTGTAGTATCTTCAGAAGTCTCCGGATTTTCTTCACCATACTGGATAGTCGGAGTCAGATCTGGATACAGTGTAGCCATATCGCCCAGAGCCATCATGATGTCACCAGCATGCCAGAATCTGTGATAATACAGATCTACTGCGCCAACATTCTTGAATTCAGACAGAGCTGCACCGCCTTCATCACTGGATGCAGACAGATCACTTCTGCTTGCCCAATCAGCACCGGCTGCAACGTCCTTGTCATAAGCTTCTTTCAGTTCCTTTACCAAAGCAATTGCTTCATCAGAAGTCTTAACTCCTACACAGTTGCTCTGATCCAGATACATAGAGCGGATATCCAGGAAGTTGATACCATTCTTAATTTCATCACCGTTCGGCATCTTGCCATTATAGCTTGTCGGTACCCATACGCCCTGAGAGAACATACGAGCGAAAGAGCCATTGTGATCTTTTCTTGTCAGACCGATATTATCACGGCCAACATTCCACTCACGGTCAAGCAGCTGCTGAGCCAGATACAGACCAACAGTCGGAACTTCTGCATCACCTACATTATAGGTCTTGCCAGCGGGAGCAGATACGCCTTCGATAGTAACAGAGCTAGACGGATATGCACCACCAACATCAAATTTCTTGCCCTTAATATCAGCAGCAGTAACGCCCTTCGTCTTTGCATAATAAATCAGAGTATTAGCAAGAGAAGAAACACAACCAAAGTCACCATTGCCATAGCCATTGATTTCGCATGTCAGGCCAGTATTGCCAGTTGCAGAACCATTCCATGTATCAGGCTGGCCGCTCCATGTCAAACCAGAAGGAATATAATAATCTCCATCCTCTGTGAGAACAGTGTTATTAATAAACCATGTGCACCACTTATCAAGAATCTGTTCCAGAGCTTCTGTCAGAGACATATTGCCAGGTCTTACACCTGTTGTATCGTTCTGAGATGCCCAGTAATACAATTCAGCCAGACGCTGTACAGCCCATACCTGGTTGCCGATCCAGTTATTAGATACCGGGTCACCATATACGGGATGAGCCCAGTACATCATACCATAGAATGTGGATACTCCGGAAGGATATGCTTCATAACGGCCTTTATAAGAGTTAGTAGCACCGCCGGCGATCGGACCATTTGCAGACTGTAACCACAGATAGAATTCCATCTGTCTTTCCAGAGATTTTGTATAATCTTCTACAGCACCCTGAGCCTTCATGCCGCTCTTCAGATCATTATCCTGAATCAGAGCGAATGCAGCAAGCGGATTCTGATAGAATTCATGGCAGTGAGAGCAGCCGATCTGCCAGCACCAGTTCTGGCCAGAAGAAGAAAGCGCACCGCCCCAAGATGTATACCAGTTCATCAGATAATGAGAGCTGTCAACTGCACCTGCGTTGCCATTCTGCCAGCTTGCATAGCTTGTGTCTACAGCAATTTTCTGATAATATTTATCATACATGTTGTTTCTGAGTTCGTCACCCATCTCAGCAGCCTTGGCAGATACGGAAGAATCACCAACGCCCCACTGATTTGCATCAAATACACCCTGAATTGCACGGTCTTCAGCGTCAGGTGCGTTTGTATAAGCATACTGAGGAGTTACGTTAGAATCTCTATTGAAGATACCCTTGATACCTTTTTCACTGTTACCAGCTTTCTTTTCTTCTACGCAAGGCTGAGGAACAGTTTCCCAGCAGGATTCCTGCTCACCACGCTGGAATGTATTGATGAATGTGAAATCTGTGCCCTTGCCATAGCCATACCAGTTTTCAACGTCACCAAGCCAGTGCATGAGGTACAGACCACCGTTTCCGCCTTTGCCCTTGTAAACGCTTGTGAAATAACTATAAATCGGGTTAGAAGCCGTATGATCTGCTTCACCTGCCCATGCATCCGGGCACTGTTCAGGCTTATCATATTCACCGCAATACTGTGCGCTGACATTGCCAACAGTCCAGAAATTATCCTGAACATCAGGAACCATTACTTCCAGAGTCTTCCAAGCCTTTGCCAGATCGTGAGTATTCTGAACATTGCCTGTACTTACCTGATCAGCATGATTGCTAGCAATATTATCTCTCATTGCGGCAGCCCATACCAGATAAGACATTGCTTCTGAAGTTGTTTCATGACCATAGTCAGGTGCTTCTATAATTACTTCTTCTACAGCATGGAACGGGATACCAAAAGAATCGCCGCCGCCGGTATTCTTAGAAAGATAGCCATTATCTTGACCATTGGTAACAACATCGTCATAGAGTGACAGGAAACGTTCAGCATAAGTAGTATCGCCGAAAGCTTCAGCCTTAGTTCTTGTGCCAGCGACCTTTGTACCTGCATCTGTAGTAGCAGCAGAAGCCACAGTAGCGGCCATTGTGCTAGTAATCATTGCAGCAGACAGGATAGCAGAGATCACTGCTTTGCTCTTTTTAAAAAGCATTTAAATTTCCCCTCTCGTAAGAATTTAATTTTTCTGATGTAAAATGACAGACGTGCTCCGGCATTGTGCAGTATACCGGGCGCATACTTTCATGATTTTATTATAGCGAATTTAAAAAGGCTTGTCAAGTATTTGCAGAAAATCCGGAACAGTTTTTCAGTTTTTTCGTTACATCTCACAAGAATGTGATAAAATTTTTGTTTATTTTCACAACAAATTTTCAGGAAATATGCGTCTGTCTTTCACAAGATTCACACAGCTGGCAGTTATAATCAAAAACAGGAATGTCCTCTCAAATAATTCATAATCTTATCATGATTTATTCAAGAATTATTCATAATTTTATGCCATAATGTAAAATAGGTATGTCCGCATTCAGAGAGGGGATGCGGCAATTCAGAGGAAAGGAAATTTTTTATGGTTGAAATCAAGAATCTGTCAAAATATTATGGCAGAAACCAGGCACTCAAAGGCATTGACTTTGAAATCCGGGATCATGAAATTCTTGGATTTCTAGGGCCAAACGGTGCAGGGAAATCCACCACGATGAATATCATAGCCGGCTATTTGCCATCTACGGGAGGAACGGTAATCGTCAACGGTTTTGATATTACCGAACAGGCAGCAGAAGCGAAAAAATGCATTGGCTATCTGCCGGAAATTCCGCCAGTTTATCCGGATATGCGTGTAGAGGAATATTTGCATTTTGTGGCCGGATTAAAAGGCGTTCCCAAAAAAGAACGCCGGGCACAAGTAGAGAAATCTATGGATCGTCTTCGTATTGCAGATATGCGGCGGCGGCTGATCCGTAATCTGTCAAAAGGTTATAAACAGCGTGTTGGATTTGCACAGGCTTTGCTTGGCAATCCGAAAATTTTAATTCTGGATGAGCCAACGGTTGGCCTTGATCCGACGCAGGTCATGGAAGTCAGAAATTTAATTCTGGATCTGAAAAAAGAGCATTCTGTGATCTTTAGTTCTCATATTCTGGCGGAAGTCAGTGCCGTTTGTGAGCGTGTTGTGATCATCAACAAAGGGGAAATCATAGCGATTGATACAATCGAAAATCTGGAAAGAAATATGATGTCAGATACTGTCCTGAATCTGACCGCAGAAGGCGACAAAGAAAAAATCACACGTCTGCTGAAAGATATTCAGGGTGTCATTGGGATTACAGAAGTAAAGCAGATTTCTGAAAACAGGAATTTATTTCAGATCGAACTGGAATCAGAAAAGATCCGGAATGAAATTATGTCAGTATTGATGAATAATCAATGCAGTATTGTCGAAATGTCACTTGCAAAGCTGAATCTGGAACAAGTTTTCCTGAAACTCACACAGACGCAGAAAAAATCAAGTCTCGAACAGCTGATTGATGAGACGAAAAAAGCCAATCCCTATGATCAGGAGGAATAAATCCCATGTTTTCGCTGTATAAAAAAGAATTGCAATCATTTTTCTTTTCGCCATTCGCCTATATCCTGACGGCTCTGTTTATGCTGATTTTCAGTTTCAGCTTTATCAGATCAATTGCTATTATGGACAGCAATGTGCTGAAATTTTCATTTCCGAATATTTTCTATAATAATTTTTTCTATTTTATTTTTATTATCCCGATTTTGACTATGCGTTCTTTTGCAGATGAACGCCGAGGGGGGACAGAAGTATTACTCTTAACAAGTCCGCTGAGTGTGACGAAAATTGTTCTTGCAAAATTTCTTTCTATCATCACTGTATTCGCCGTTATGATGCTAGCGTCTCTGTTTTTCCCGATTTTTGCGGCCGCAAAAGGGCAAGTCATGTGGTCATCATTGATTTGTGCATATCTAGGCTTTTTCTTATGGGGACTTGTGTGCATTGCTGTAGGAATGTTACTTTCCTCTCTGACCGGGAACGCCATTATTTCCGCCATTTTAGGGGAAATTATCATGGAGGGCGCATTGCTTGCGGATAATCTGGGCGGAACGGCACTTGTCAATGCCTATCCGAAATTAAATTCTCTCATCAGCTGGATTTCTATGCAGAGAAGATTTATTTATTTTTCACAAGGTATGTTCCGGCTGGAAGATCTGATTTTCTTCCTGAGTGCGGCCGCTGTTGTGATTTGCTGGAATATTATCGCTATTGAAAAACGCCGCTGGAGTCACAGCTAAGGAGGATTATTGATTATTATGGAAGCCAATCAGAAGCCTTTCAAAAATCTGAAAAACCGAAAATTTACAGCATTTGCCGCTGCACTGGCTGCGCTTGCGCTTGCTGTAGCCATTCCGGTGAATCTGCTCGCCAGCAGATTAAATATTATATGGGATATGACCCCTGCTAAGCTTTATGAATTATCTGATACAACGAAAAATTATTTGAGTGGTCTGGATAAGCCGATTGATTTTTATTTTCTTATGGATATGGATTATCTCGCAACAGATGATAACAGCATGGCCTTATATTATTCATTGAAGCAATATGATTCTTATGATAATATCAATCTGATTGATTTTGATCCGGATGCACAGCCCGAACTTGTTTCTAAATTGAAAGATATGGGCTATAATCTTTCTGTTGGTGATATGGTGATCTGCTGTGAAGACCGGAGTAAGCATGTATTAGGTGTAAACATGTATCAGTATGATGTTTCTTATGATGATGAAGGAAACAGAACCGTTCAGGCCGCCTATTTCACCGGAGAAAATTATATCACTGGTGCAATTGATGCCGTCGCAACCGGAAGAGAAGCCGCTGTTTATTTCCTGACCGGACACGGTGAAAAAAGTATTTCGAATGATTATACTCGTTTTGATTCTAATATGACCAATCGGAATTATCATGCACAAGAATTAAATCTGATCACGGAAAAAGCCATCCCCGAAGATACAGCTATGTTGATTCTTGCCGCTCCTAAATCCGATCTGTCCAATGATGAGACACGCCTGATTAATGAATATCTGGATAAGGGCGGCAATATCTGTTTTCTGATGTCTCCGAATCAAGAAGAGACGGTTTATAAAAATATAGAATCTATTATGGAAGATTTCGGGATTGGCATGGATTATGATATTGTATCAGAAACGAATTCTTCTCTTTATGTCAGCGGTGATCCGTATACTTATAGAATTAATATCGTCCGCAATGCAGATGAAGAAGCCACTGACCTGACCAGCGAACTCATCACTATGACGGATAGCGGCTATTATGCCTTCATGAGCAATGCAAGAAGCTTTTACCAGTATCTCGGTTCAGAAGATACTTCTCTCGAAGTCGGCTCTTTATTGCAAACGGTTTCCTCTACCGATGAGCTTGGGAATCCTACTTCCTCCGCTATTGGTGAAATCTATGGCGGAAAAAATCCCAATGCCGAAACGATCGAAGGTATCCCATTAGATCTGGCTATGTATTCTACCAGCTCTATCCGGAATGATGCAAAATGTTTTGCTATCGGCAATGCAGAATTTATTGATGATGTCAACGTCTCACAAGATTACATGATCATTCCGGTGTATCTCATGCTATCCGTTATGAGCTGGATGCATGACAGTGATCTTGATCTTGATATGGGAATTGCTGATAAAGCAAAAGATTATGATTCTATGACAATTAATTCTGAATCCGATGCGAATGGCATTATGATCCTGTTTATTGCTGTGCCGGTTGTGATCAGTCTGGCTGGCGCAGGTGTTTGGCTGAAAAGGAGACATTCTTGATGAGCACCAAAAAAATGAAAATTTTAATCATCTCCCTTGTGGCCTTGCTGATCATTGCCATTGGTGCATATGTCGCCGTTGATACGATCAAGACCAGAGAAGAACAAGCCCTGATTGATGAAGCCAAAGCCTTACAGCTGTTTGATTTTGATGAAAATACGATCAGTAAAGTAGAAATCACAAATTCTGACGGCCATTTTATGATTGATAATGCTTCTGGAACATGGGCGGTCACAGATACCGATTATCCCTATGCATTCACGCTGAATACTTATTATATTAATAGCATCTGCTCTTATCTCAGCGATCTGACAGCATTGAAAAAAATAGAATCTTCTGATCTATCCGGTTATGGTCTGGCAGATCCTGTTGTGCTGAACTGCTATCAGGGAGATACTGCCTATACGCTTTATATTGGCAATGCTTCCGCAACGGAAGAATATTATTATGTCATGCTGCCTGATAGTCCGTTTATCTATGGCATTGATTTCAATAAAGGCGCAGTGCTTTGCGGCGGCCTGAATTATCTCAAAGATCCCTATATGCTGAATTATTTCGATGTGAATATTAATTATGTCCGGCTGGAGCATGAGAAAAAAGCTTCATTTGAAATTCATAAAGATAATGACGGCTGGCATATGTCTGAACCGCTTCCGGATGCAGATGTGAATGCTGCAAATATCAACTCCATGCTTACCTCCCTCACACGAATTGAACTCGAAAGCTTTGTCAAAATGGCAGAAACCCCAGATGATTTATATCAATATCATCTGAATCAGCCTGCCTATCGCCTAATTGTCAAAACAGATGCAGGGGAAACGACAACAATCAATTTCGCTGATTTTGATAAAAATGATGGTAGTGTTTACGTAGCTTATGAAGAATCCGGCCAGATTGCTACAATGGCGGTGAATACTGTCGGCTTCCTGCAAACAGATGCTTCTGAATTGATCAGTGATAAATTATTCTCTATGAATTTCACAGATGTTTCTGAACTGGATGTCACAATAGATGATCTGCAATTTATCATGCAAATGCATCATGAAGAAAATCAGTATACTTTCCAAAATGCAGAGCATTCTGTTTCGATTTCCGCACAGGATACAGATTTATTAGCAATGTTCAAATCTTTGTTTTCTTCTATTACTAACATGAACTATGATTCTATTGATATGGAAGCAGAACCTTCTGAAAATGCCCCTGCTGTCATATTTCATTATATCCTCACAGATGGCACAGAAAAAGAGTTGAGCCTGATCCCAATTGATGATACTTATTATTGGGCGTTTGATAATGATGAATATACTGGGAAAATCGTCCGCAGACGTGCGCTCAGCAGTGCCAGCGGTGTGCTGACCTATTATGATAAAATGCTGATGCTTCTGGAAACTAATGAATAAATAAAAAAAGCACCTCAACAGGTGCTTTTTTTTACGCATCAACAATCATGCTAGAATCTAATAGCTGGCAATATGTTGCGCCATCTTCTTCATACGTTGCAAACGTTCCCATCACGGTGATCTCTTTGCCCACTTCTGGATAATCATCCGGATAAACATGATCTCCTGACCAGACAAATTCCAATCCTTGTGAACAGCAGGCAGTTGCATCTTTGATCAACACGGCAAAATAATCTTTATTCTGAAACTCGTCATGATAAACAGAAAAAAGCCCTTTTGCCTTGATAATTTTCCCTTCATATTGTTCCGGCGTATACATCATAGCCGCCACCTGACTATAAACCATTGTACTACTCAAAGTCGTCAGATCAATATCAGAAGCCGGATCAGCATCCGGATTTTCGGGAATGACAAGTTCATTTTCTGCCGTTGTCTGTGCGGTATCTTCCGGATTCTGAACAATCTCTGTATTCTTTCCGCAGGCTGTCAGCAATGCCACACAGCATAATATAGCTATTATCTGATATTTCATCATCATTTTCTCCTCGCTTTCTGATCAAATTTATTATTTCTTGCAATAGGAAACCAGCCAGAACATAAAAAATACAAGTATATCAGCCGCAACGATCGTTGAACCAACTGGCGTAGAAAATAAAATAGAAATAATAATCCCAAGCCCTGCACAAATAACAGAAATCACTGCTGAACAGATAATCACACTTCTGAAACTTTTAAATACTCTCATCGCAGATAGCGAAGGAAAGATAATCAATGCTGAAATCAGCAAAGAGCCCACTAAATTCATCGCTAATACTATAATTAATGCCGTAATCACTGCAATTAATAAATTATACGCATCCGCTTTTACCCCCGTTGCCTTTGCAAAATTTTCATCAAATGTAATGGCAAAAATTTTATGATAAAATATCAGGAAAACCGCAATCACAATGACCGCCATAATGATACAAAGCCATACTTCCGGCTTTGTCAGCGTCAGAATAGATGTCGATCCGAACAGCGTACTGCATACATCTCCGGAGATATTCGCCGAACTGGAAAATAAATTCATCAGCAAATAGCCCATTGCAAGCGCACCTACAGAAATCATAGCAACCGCAGCATCACCCTTGATCTTGGTATTCTGCCCCGTTCTTAATAATAAAACCGCTGAAAGCACCGTAATCGGCAGAACAATCAGCATATTATTAGATACTCCCAATACCCCCGCTATTGCCATTGCCCCAAAAGCAACATGTGATAGCCCATCACCAATAAATGAAAATCGTTTCAATACCAGCGTTACCCCTAGCAATGAAGAACATAATGCAATTAGCAATCCTACAATCATGGCATATTGCACAAATGGGTATTGAAAATACATCACTAATGTTTCCAATATATTACTCATCTGTATCCCCTCCGGAAACCGCAAGAAATGCCTGTCCGACCTTGCTTTTCAGATAATCCGGTTTTGTGCCGAAAAATAACTGTCTGCCGCCGATATGCAAGATATGTGATGCATATTTTACCGCTGCATGCATATCATGTGAAACCATGATCACAGTAATTCCATCCTCCCGGTTGAGCTTTGCAATTAATTCATACATTTCATTTGTCGCCTTAGGATCAAGCCCGGTCACTGGTTCATCTAATAACAGCATTTTCCGGGCAGCACATAATGCTCTTGCTAATAATACCCTCTGCTGCTGGCCGCCAGATAATTCCCGATAACATCGCTTTTCCAGATGCGTAATTTCCAGCTTCTGCATCATATCTGATGCAAGCTTTTTTTCTTCCTGATTATAAAAAGGCCGCAATCCGCAACGATTCATGCAGCCGGATTGCACTATCTCTCGCACCGATGCCGGAAAATCCCTTTGCACTATGGTTTGCTGCGGAAGATAGCCGATTTCATTTTTCCCGATTTCTTTGCTAAAACGAATCTCGCCGCTGATCTGTGGTTTCAGATTCAGCAAAGCCTTGATCAGAGTGCTTTTGCCTGAGCCATTTTCTCCCAGAATGCATAAATAATCCCCCTGATTGACAATAAAATTCAGGCCTTTCATAATAACATGATTCTCATAGCCAAGTGCGGCATTTTTACATTCTATCTGCATTTTTCCCATTATTGCAAATTCTCCCGAAGTACATCAAAATTATTCTGCATGATTGTCAAATAATTTGCACCCTCTGCAATTTGCTGTTTTGTGATCGACTGCATCGAATTCAGGCTGACAATTTTCTGATTCTTCTTTTCTGTACTGGAAATAATGGCCTTTGCAATGGATTCATCTGCATTTTCAATTGTAAACACAGTATCAATCTGCAATTCATCCAATTTCTGTGAAAGAAATGCAATCGTTTCAAAGCTGGCTTCTGTTTCAGCGGAACAGCCCGCAAAAGCGGCATAATAATCAATGCCATAATCATCGACAAGATACCTGAATGGAAAGCGATCGCCAAAAATCACAGTTTTGATAGAAAATTGCTCTGTCATTTCTGAGAAACTGGCATCCATAGCAGAAAGCTTTTCTAGATAATGATTCAGATTTTCCTGATAGGCATCCGCCTGATCTGGCTGGATTTCACAGAGTGTATCACAAATCGCATCACAGAGGGTTTCCGCATTACGGACAGAAAGCCAAACATGTTCATCATATTCCGGTTCTTCTTCCTCTTCTTCGTCCTCCTCTTCAATCTGCATTCCTTCCTTAATTTCTTCTTCTTTGACAGAATCGCTCAACACATCCATAAGACGGATCACTTTCATATTTGGGTTTGTGACTTCTTTGAGGGCATCATCCACCCAGCTTTCCGATTCTCCGCCGATATAAATAAACAAATCGCAATCTGAAATGGTAATCATATCTTTTGCGCTTGGCTGATAATTATGCAAATCAAGCCCATTATCCAACAGATATGTCAATTTCACATTTTCCACCTGATCGCCGAGGATTTCCCGTGTCCAGTCATATTCCGGGAACAGGGTACAAACAACACTTATCTGGGAGCTATCCTGCTGTTCTGCTCTTGTCACTGTTCCGGCACTACAACCCACCAAGCTTGAAAATAATACACATGCAGATAATAAAGCAATGCTTTTTTTCATAAAATCAAATCCTCCTGTACTCGTAAAAAATGAAAATCATTTTCAGTTTTAGATTACTTATTGTATTATAGCATATTTCATGGCACATGTCAATAGAATTACAAAAATTTTATAAAAAAAATCTCCCTCACAAGAGGGGGTTCGGGGGATACTTCCCCTGATATATCTGTATCTGTATCTGTCTCTGTATCTGTTTTTGTCTCTGTATCTGTATCTGTTTTTGTTTCTGTATCTGTTTCTGTCTCTGTATCTTTTGTATGCTTTTGTATACAATTGTATTTATGATTAGATCAAAAAAAATCCCTTGCTTTCACAAGGGATCTTATTAATTAAGCAGTTTCCTGATGTTCACGGATATATTTTTCAACAAACTGCTCCATTGGGATCGGTTTAGAATAGAAATAGCCCTGTAAGCTGTTTACGCCATAACGTCGGAGAAAATCACGCATCTGTGCAGTTTCAACGCCTTCTACACAAACTTCTGCTGAAAAAGCATCTGCCAGATTGGATATAAATTCTACTGTATGCTGATCAGAAGCACTCTGTTCCACATTCTTGACATATTCCCTGTCAATCTTGACAGTATCCACTGTAAGCTCTCGAAGAACTCCCAAAGAGGAAAACCCCGTTCCGAAATCATCCAAAGCAATCCGGATTCCATGCTCCCGGAATGTCTTAAACATTTTCTTTAATAATGACATGTCCAATAATCGGCATCTTTCTGTAATTTCAAGACACAGATTCTGCGGAGGAAACCCTGTTTGATTTAATAATTGTAATACAGTAGAGACAAAATCACTTTGTTCCAGCTGTGCATAAGATAAATTCACATTCATGATAAAATCCGGATATTTTTCTAGCATCAGCTTGCCATCTTCCATAGCCTGCTGTAAAATCCATTTCCCCAGCTCCGGAAATAGCGGATCTTGTTCCAGTACCGGAATAAACTGAATCGGCGGAATTGTGCCATATAAATCATTTTTCCAACGGATAAGAGCCTCCATCCCTTTGAGATGCTCTGTATTCGCATCCATAATAGGCTGGTAACATAAGTAAAATCCTTTGCAGTTTTCGGAAACACTGTTTCGAATCACATTCAGTTTTTCGATCAGCTGTCGATTATCATCACTGAGCGCATCTTCAAATATCACAGCTTCTCCCAGTCGCCGGCTTTTGGATTCATAATAAGCATATTTCAAACAGGAATATACTGTTTCATTGCTAATATCAAAGCTATCCACCCGGACAATACCGGCATTCAGGGAAATGCTGACATGTTCATCATTGACATAGAAATCATGAGAAACTTGAGATTTCAGATTTTTATAAATTTCGCTCATCTGTTCCGGAAGCAGGTCATGACTGATAATTGCAAATTTTGTTCCATCCATGCGATATAATGCGCCTTTATTGGCAAAGGCATCTTTCAGCAGAGACCCTAATTTTTGCAAAACACGATTTCCGAATGTATAGCCATAAATATCATTAATATCTGAAAAGCCGCTGATCCCTGTCAGCAAAACAGAACTTTTCTGATGTTTCCAGAACAGCATCTGCAAATCATCAAAAAATCCGTAAAGGCTTCTCATGCCTGTGACTGCGTCAATATAGCTCATCAAGCCATGATTCTTGATTGCTCCGCCGAAATATTCCGGATTGCCCTCATCATCATACAGGACAACCCCTCGGCAGGTGCAAACTGCATAAGTGCCATCACGTGCTAATGCACGATACTGCATATCATGACCGCCATCTGCACCGGAAAAAATATTATCAATACTTTTCCGGTAAGAATTTCTATCTTCTGGATGCACATGCTCCTCCCAGATCGCTCCTGCATTGTGCATATATTCGCCCGGCAGATTAAAAAAATCTACAGCATTTTGTGACCAGCGGGAATAATCTTCCTTCATATCACACAGATATACATAACTGCCGTCAGCAATCACAGAAAAAGCTTCAAATAAGGCATCCAGTTTTTTCCGTCTTTGGGTATTCATCATATATTCCCTCCAATCATGTCATCCTTACAAAATCACAACTTTGTTTTTTCCTGTGCGCTTGGCTTCATACAGTGCCTTATCCACCCGGATACAGAAAGCATCACTATCCTCTCCGGGAATGAAGGCTGTCACACCGACGCTGATCGTTCTGTGTCCTGCTTGTTCAAATGTCATTTCGGAGAAATCTTTTCTAATATCTTCGGCGGCTTTTTGGGCATATTCCAGAGAATACGGAAGTAAAAGCATAAATTCCTCTCCGCCCCATCTTCCGGCACTGGCATCCGGATTATGTTCCTGAATGCCATTTCTCAGCATCGTAGAAAGTCCGATAATCACATTATCACCTTCTTTATGACCATAAACATCATTGACTTGCTTGAAATTATCAATATCTATCATAATCAAGCATATTGCCTGATCCGGATGCTGTGCGCATTCTTCCAATTCTTCCTTGATCCGCCGTTCAATTTCACGGCGATTATATAACTGCGTCAGGCCATCAGAAATAGCCATGAATTCTAGTTTTCGATTCGCTTCTTCTAATTCTTCCGTAGCGGCTTCAATAAAAGTAGCAAGCCGATTGATCATAGAAACTTTTCCAGAGAAATGCTCTTCATCCATTTCAAATTGATTATTAGATATTACAGGATTTCCCTCACGCATAGCCGCAATGACCAATGTCACATTATGCTGATTCACATAACCATTTGTCCGGAGGAATTCGCCTGATGTGTAAAATCCTGATGTCGGCGCAATCGACTGGAAAGGCAACGTTTCCTTGCTGATCTCATTTATGCCCCAGAATGTTTTCCTTGCTGCGCAGGAATATACCCGAATGGCATCAGGATGAAATTCCCGGATATGATGGCCACCTTCCCGGATATTCTGTAAAATCGTCCAAGGATCACCATAAGCCATGCGAGCAATCACATTTTCATCAATATTAGCCGTCATTTGAAGAGAGCCATCAGAATTGCTGGCAATGGGGGCTCTTAAAATATTGATCCCATGATGCTCATAAAAGAACGGAAATTCAAGTGTATTACTGAAAAAATGCTCATCATTGCGAATATTCAGGTATCTATAATATACATCATAAGCAGGTTTTCCATCCAGTTCATATAAAACACTGCCTTTTGAGCGATTGACATGAAATTTTTTCCCTAAAGGCTTCCAGCCTGTGATATGTGTTGTTGTGATATGAAAATCTTTTCCGCCCATCAGCAGGAACACAACGGAAGAATCTGAACAATCATAGCCCTTCGAAAAAACACATGCTTCATTCTGCATATCCTCACTAAATGCGCCGCCGCCGAAAACTTCGATTTTTTCGGGGAGTTCTGTCAGACCATCACAGAATTCTGTCATAGACATCCCCCGGATTGTGACAAGCATTTCAACAGATTTGACCCATTCTCTCTGAGCGACCATATTTTTTAATCTCTCTATCGTATCATACACAGTTTCAGATGTCAACGGCAGCTGAATCATTTCCGCCTGTGTAGAAGGATATTCCAGCACATTACAGATGATTACTATCTTTTCACAGGCACGGCCTTCTATGATATTCCCATTTGTAGAACATCCCATATATAACGCTTCCGGCGTTTCCTGTTCAATAATCTGACAGATTTCACGCAGATTTTCCTGATTCAGAGATTCTGAAAATACATGAAATATTGTATAAGCTGTAATGCGGTTTTTCTGCCATTGTGAAATTTTAACCAACTCATTCCGGAATTCGTCCGGATTTCGATAAATAAATTGAAATTGTCTCATGTTTTTCAATCCTCCGTGATGTTCATTTCATACTGTCAATATCAAGATTGATACCTCTCTTTATTATAACATAGCTTTTTAAAAAAGTCAACCCGTTTATGCATGATTTCAGTAAAATTGATAAATTCAGAGCATAAAAATAGTCATATTGACGAAAATTTAAAAACCCGTCAGAAATACCTCCCCTGATGTGTATATATCATAAAGGGGGGATCATTGTGCTTTCACTACAGGAAACAGAAAAATCTGACATGATCAGAAACAGACCTGAAATCCAAATGTCTTCTTTTACAATTATTGATAAATATAAAGATATGATCTATAGAACCGCTCTGACCCTTGTCACAAATCATGCTGATGCAGAAGATATTTTACAGGAAGTATTTTTTAAATATTTTTGCTTGCATCCAGTATTCCAATCTGATGCACATGAAAAAGCCTGGTTTTTGCGTGTGACGATCAATGAAGGAAAAAATCTTCTCAGAAGTGCCTGGAAATGCAGGCGCACAGATTTTGATCTGGATGCATTGCCCCAGCCCATCACAAATGAACAAGATTCAGAAGTATTGCAGGCAGTCATGAGCCTGCCGGAAAAATACAGAATTGTAATTTATTTATATTATTATGAAAATTATAGTGTAAAAGAAATCGCTGATATTACTGCACAATCAGAATCTGCTGTTTCTCAGCAGATGACAAGAGCTAGACGCAAGCTCAGAAAAAAACTGGAGGGCTGAATCATGAGAAAAGAAATTAAACATGCCTATGATCAGCTTCATGTTTCTGATGACATGACTGAACGGCTCAAACAGAAATTATATCACATGGATCTGAATGAAGAGGATACTATAACAGAAATCTTTGACGTAGAAGAAGCACCTCGTTTTTCATTTGGGAAATATCTGGGATTTGTTGCCGCAGGTGCAGTATTGGGCTTATTCATCAGCGTTTCCACGTGGGGCATTCTGGAACAGCATAAAAATCCTCTGAATCCAAAATCTACCGTCCCGACAGAATACGCTTATGATGCCGGAAGCGGAGAAACAACAGAAGAAACAACGGAAGAAACTGCCATATTGAAAGAAGACTGATATTGTATGATTTTATCATCTTTGCGCATACTATCTTTGCCGGAGCTATCCGGCAGATTTCAGAGAAACAGGAGATTTTTATCATGAGCAAAAAAAAGAAACAGCATCAGAATGCCCCTAGCAATCAGACAAATCAGGATCATTCTGAGCATCAGAACACAGAGACAGAATAAAAACAGAAATCCCCATGTCGCATGACATGGGGGTTTCTGTTATGAAAGGTGTAATAAGGGGGTAAGCTTTGTTCAATCTTCCAGCAGGCGGAAACGTTCTTTCTCTCCTACAGTATCCATAAACATAGATTTGGGTCTTGCCCATACGCTTCCATCTGCATCACTTGTATAAATAACCATCTCTTCCAGTGTTTCACTATTAGTTGCAATAGCGGTGACTGTATAAATACCACCTTTGAAATGTTCATATTTCTGGCCTGCCTTGATTTCTTTCGGCTCTGCAACAGGTTCAGGCTTTTCTTTGGGCTGATTGTTGACAATATCATCATTCACAATGATCATAGAAGAATGCGGCTCTACATGAATATAGGCATTTCCATTTTCCACACGAACCGGCTTTCCATTCAGAACATCGACCAATGCAGCATAATGCGTGCCAAACTGCATATCATAGGCATTATCATCCAGATTCAGTGCGACATATACAACCTGGCCTTCCAGTTCTTTTGCAAATAATAACTGTCTGTTTGTGATCTGATATCTGTTATAATTTCCTGTTCTGAGTGCAGGATATGCCCTATAAATACGGCCTAACTTGACAATATGCCGATAGAGCTCCATATTCTCATTTTTCATATCATCAAGATCAAGACAGGGTCTCATGGGAGAATCATCCCAGCCGTCACGCTTTGCGCCTTTGATACCGTATTCACTGCCATAATAAATAGAGGGAATGCCGGGCATGGTATATAACAGCGTATAGCAAGTATTCAGATATTCTGGTCTTTCCAGCTTGCTTGCAAGACGATCCACATCATGATTATCTACAAAATTATATAACTTGATATTTCTATAAATACCGCCATTTGCGCCGGATTGTCTATTAATCGAATAATCAATTTCAAAATAATTTTTAGAATTATGAGATGACCATATGCCTTTGAAGCATTCATAATTTGTAACAGAATCCAGCATTTCCGGGTTAGCCCATCTGTTATAATCTCCATGAATGATTTCACCCATCAGCCAGAATTCAGGATTTCTGCTTTTACAGAATGTCCGGATTCTCTTAAAGAAATTAAAATCAATACAATCAGCGGCATCAAATCGAATACCATCAATCTTAAATTCATCCATCCAGTAGCCGACAGCATCCAGCAGATAATTGCAAACATCGGGATTTTGCAGATTTAATTTCACTAAATTATAATGTCCATTCCATCCTTCATACCAGAAAGGATCACCGCAAGGGGACTGGCCGCCGAAATTCAGATTTTGAAACCAGCTGCAATATTGGGAATTCTGTCCTTTTTCCTGAATATCTGTGAAAGCCCAGAATTTCCGGCCAACGTGATTGAATACACCGTCAAGAATCACATGAATGCCATTTTTATGAAGTTCTTCGCAGATATGCTTAAACATCTCATTATCACCAAGACGGCGATCAATCATTTTATAATCAATCGTATCATAGCCATGTTCCACAGATTCAAAAATGGGGCTGAAATAAACAGCATCCACATTCATTTCCAGGAAATGAGGAATCCAGTCAAGAATTTTTTCCAATCTTCTGACGGGTTCGCCGCCTTCGTTTGTCTTAGGTGCGCCGCAGAATCCCAGCGGATAAATATGATAAATAATTGCGTTTTCGTACCAGTTCATATAAAAATAACCTCTTTCTTATTGTGATTTAATGAATGCTTCCCTCAAGGAAATAACTTGCTTCCATATCTGCAACATTGAGAGCGAGCGCAAGGGGGAACATCTCAAACGCCCGGCCGACATTATTAATCTGTTCAGAATTGGCTGCATTGGAAAATCCCATATGATACCGGATTGCAAAAGCTTCTTCCCTTGACAGGCGCATGTAACTTGATATAATATAAACCGATTTTTCACCATGTCCATAGGGAAGCCGATCATCAATTTTATAAAACGGCACTTTTTCCCATACTCCCTGAGCATTTTTGGCATTTCTATAATCTACTACATAGAAATTTAACTTGCATATATCATGCAAAAGAGAAACAAGTGCAACCGTTTCTTCTGAATAATCCATTCGATAGCATTCTTTTGTCCTTGGTCTTGCCAGATAATCCACAAGACAATGATACACATTCAGGCTATGCTGTACCAATCCGCCCTCATAAGCACCGTGAAACCGGGAACTTGATGGAGCAGTAAAAAAATCACTATTTTCTCCCATCAGATAATCAAGTAGTTTTTGCGCTCCGGGACGATGAATTTTATCTTGATATATCTGAATAAATTGCTCTTTCGCAGTCATTGGCAAGACTCCTTTCTGAAACGTCTTTATGTATTATAACATGTTTTCAGAATAAATGCAATAGTTTTAGTAAAAAATCATGATTTAGCACAGATATTAGCCGTTGAATTTATACAAAATGCATAAATTTCAATTTTTTTGGAAAAATATCCAATCTTTTTGATTACAGATTGTTATCATAATAGAATTATGATGCAGAAAGGACGGATCAATCATGAAAAAAAGATATGCTTTATTAACAGGAATCTTCCTGCTTGGGGGAATGCTGACAGCTATTAATGCGCATGCCGAAACCATGCAAGAACCAGAAACAACAACACCCGAAGCTATTATTTGCATTGAGCCTTATTATAATCATCAGGAACTGACAGATCTGCATATGCAGGCCGGAGATGTGCTCCATCTGGAATTTTCCGGAAATGATTCCATAAATTTGAATCTCCATGATGAAAATCATAACATGCTGTTTGGAACAGGAAATCTTGAATCCGCAAGATCCTATTATCAGAATCACACACTTTGCTATGATTATGTCGCACAGGAAGAAATCAATACCATCTCTTTGACATGGCTCGTCTATTGCAGTAGCCTGGATACCCCCAATGCGGAACTGACAGAGCATTATACTGTACATACAAATGATACCCATGTTACAGATGCTGTCATGCTGAAAAAATATCTCCTCGGAACGCAAAGCATCACACAGAAAGATTTTATTTATCTGGATAGAAATCATGATGGAAAAGTCAATATCTATGACATGATTTTCCTGAAACAGAATTTACTTGCTTCTCGTTCTCAAACATTCGCTCCTGAAATCCGCCTTGATCAGACATCAGCTATCTATGCGAAAGCATGGGATTCGGCTTTGAGTGATACCTCTTATATTATTCAATCCGAAACAGAACTTGATCAAATCATTCAGCCCCTGTTCCGTGATGCTGTTGTCAGATCACTGGAAAATACTTATGATGCAAATTTCTTTTCCAAAAATATCCTTCTTCTGGATTTCCGGGCACAGGTGCGTTCTGATACTTATCATACTCTTATTTCTGATGTTTCATGCAAAGCAGATGGCATTCATGTTTTATATGAACGTCTGCCCATCAATGGCTTTTTAGAAAAAAACAGCATCCTGATTTCACAAATTGCGATTCCAAAAGAAAATTATCATGATGAATCTGTCATCTGGGAAGAAAAAGACGAATATCTGAAAGAATCAGAAACACCGCTTTCTTATGAATTCCGCTCTGAACTGCTGGAATCCTACAGCGATATTCCAGATGCGAAACTCATTACTTCATCAGCAGAACTGGCGGATTTCTTCTCTTGTTTAGAATCAGATACAGATCTGATCAGCAAATATCAGGCAATCTATCCGCCCGAATTTTTTGAATCAAAAGCAGTATGGCTGAAAATAGATTCCAGTGCAGGAGATGGCTATCATGTTTGGCGTGTCACCCGCAGCGGAAACCAGATTATCATCAATCAGCGGACAGATGTTTCTTCGGGCTGTGTGATAGAAAATTTCCTGAATCAGGTGATTCTGAATCAATCTGATATTGAAAATGCAAGCATCAGCCGCCGAAATATTGATCTTTATGGTCAGATGTTCGACGGATATACAAGAAATTTTGCAATCCCTAACGAACATTTTCTAAATCAACAAGCTGAAAGTTTGATGCTCAATTTCTATTCCTTTAGAGATCAATCTCAGCTGGATTGTTATGGCGGCTATTATATCGGGGTTAATGGCTATGATTATCAAAAATTGTTTTCTTATCCCTGTGATCAAAATCCTTTTGCTGGGGAATATCAAGAAATCAAAGAAGATGATACTATTATTTATCAATTCGAAAACGCATCTATTATCTGGAATCCTGATAAAATTTCTTTTATCAGTCATGATACTGCCATTGCTGAAATTGTTGCCGAACCGTAACTTTCTCAAAAGCATAATTTAAAATTCCTATGGCAATACTATCTTAGAGCTGTGAAATGCACAGTTTACAACACGCATGAAAGGAGTGTTTCCCATGAAACACAATGCTTTGCTTGTATTGCCAATAGCGGCAATGGCCATTCTTATGACTGCATGCGGAACTAGAAATGATAGATATAATGAAAATAATCGTTCTGTCCGCATTCCTGAAACAACCCGTCCTGCACAGACAACCGTTGTCACAGATCGCCGTGGAGTTGGTGCGGCTGTCGGTGATGCTGTCAGTGATGTTGTAGATGATGGAATTGATCTTGCCAGTGATGTGATTGAAGGCGGCCGTGATATTGTCAGTGAAGCCGCTGACGATATTGAAAGAGCTGTCACAGATATTGATGATGGTAATGACGGCACTACAGATGGTGATTATCGTACCAATCACAAAGGAAAAGTAAAATAAAAAATGCCCCCATCTTAAAAGATGGGGGCTTTCTATGGTCTATGCAATATTTCCCTTAGTACGTACTATTTCCATACATGCCCATGTGAAAATACCTAATACTAATGAAGATTTCCATTTTAAGAGCAGAGTGCCATTTAATAAACGTCTTATCAAAATGATAGCCAAGATCACACCTAAAATGAAAGAAAACACAATTATGTTAATGGGTGGTGGTGGTGGCGATGGTGGCGAATTTAATAAAAACTCTTCAAAAGTAATACCAGTATCACGTGTACCATGTGGATATGTCCGAACAAATGCCTCAATATCTGCTCTTGTTATCTGTCTGCCAAGAGTTTGCTCAAACTTGCATCCGGGTCTATATCTGCCGCCATTTCGATCTGAAAAATTATAAAATCTATGGAACATGGAAACATAAAAAGCATAGTTTGGCGTTCCCGGAACAATACGTTTAGCAACATCCTCCATTGTTGGACGTGGATTTCCTTCCCAGCCCAGCAGATAAGCAGCCATGCAATCCACAATTCTTTTTTTAGGTGTTCTGTCAAATTGGTACTGCTCTTCTGCGGAAGGCAGTTTTTTTCGCTGTGCCATTTTTTACCTCCTTTAAAGCTATTTACCAGTATAAGGATAGATTTGTAATTTAAATATATCATGGCAATACTTCATAGCAATACGATCCCCTGCATGCAGACCTGTTTTTTGATAGAACTCATCCAGCCCACAAATACCATCTACTAAATATGGCTTTTCTTCCGAAAAATAACATTGGGAATCATCATTGCAGTTTTTATCAAAGAGACTATTTTCTTCAAAATTAAATTCAACAGAAGCAGGTGTTATGCCAAGTTTCCATAAGCCAGTAAGCATTTTATTTTTCTCTTCCGCCTTCTGGATGGTTTTAATAAGAACTTTGAAAACCAGTACTGTGACTCCTTCATAAGAAACCTGCACAACATCTCCTGCTTTCAGCCCAATTACATGATAAAGCTTAGAAAGATGGTCAATTCTTCCTTTTTGTGATGCATGCGTTCTTAAATTATAGCTGTTCGGAATTGCTCCATAACATTCAGAACAAGCATAAACAAAGACCTCTTGATCAAGTGGCATATCCAGTTTTGTCAAGCTTTGCAGTATTCCATATTTCTCATCTGATGCTGTAACAGTTTTAAATATGTACTTCATAATACTTCCCCTTTAATAATTACAAGTCTAATTTAAGCAATGTTTCGTCATAGCGTTCTACAAAGATATGCCATTTATTATCCATATAACGGCAAGTAGCAATAATGGTATCTCCTGCCTGCATTCCGCTATAAGCATAGAAATCAGAAAGCCTGTCAATTCTGCCTTTAATGGTGGCATGCACTTTGGAATCGCTTTTCATAAGTGCAGAATTTGCTCTGCTTTTTTCAACCCTTTTTCCAAAATGTGTAACGACTTCCGTATCTTCAGGCAAACGCAGTTTTGATAAACCTGTCAGAATATGATACTTCGCTTCTGTCTCACTAAGCTTTTTGATAACAGCACGATACACCAAAATTTCAGTTTTATCCTTAGAATAAACGATTTTGATATAATCTCCTTCTTTCAGCCCAGTATCTTTATAAAGAGCAGTAAGTCCTTCAATCTTGCCTTCATCCTTATTGTGTGTCTTACCTATATAGCGTTTTGTACCTTCACCATCATAAAAATAGACTTTAATTTTTTCGCCCTTTGGGAGATTGAAATCTTTGGTAGCTACCATAAGGCCATATTTAACATAAGACATAGGAATTTTTCTGACACAACTAAAATTCATTTCTCATTTCCTCCTTTTTTTTTAATATAATCAGCGGATTTTTTGATATTCTATATTATAATACATCAAAAAAAAAAAACAATAGCTTTCTGCGAACTTTGTATATATGCATAATTTTATGCATTTTTAAATCATATTTTTGACTATTCTATCAAATATTTTCCTGTAGGATTTAGATCATAATCACAAAAATCAGAGAAATCTGCAAAAAATATTGACATTTGCATGACAATCTGTTATAATAATAACAGTGTTGTGAATTTTCCAGCACTGTTATTGATTTTTTCAGTTACAGAAAGGAAGCAAGCTTATGGAAACAAGACAGATTGATATTACTGCCCGGAATAATAAAAATGTTCGGCTTGGCCTGATTCCCGGCCATTTTGCAACGAATCATTCCCATGTGAATTATTTTGTTGATATGACTACTATTAAAACGCAGTATCGTGCCGCAAGAGAAGCCGCTCATGAACTTGCAAAAGCATATGCGCATTCCAAGCAGATTGATACAATTCTTTGCTTTGAAGGAACGGAAATGATTGGGGCATTCCTGGCGCATGAACTCTCTGACCCTGCCAGCATCATGAACGCTGGTCAGGATATTGCTGTCATCACTCCGGAAACCAATATGAATAATCAGATGATTTTCCGAGATAATTTGCAGAAATATATTTATAATAAAAATATCCTTCTTCTGATGTCCTCTGTCTCTACTGGCAAATCAATTAATCGCTCTGTTGAATGCCTCCAGTATTACAGCGGAAAACTGACAGGCATCGCCGCTATTTTCAGCGCACTGAAAGAATATGATAATATGCATATCGACTCCGTGTTTCATCTTGAAGATCTTCCGGAATATAAAACAGCCATCCCCTCTGAATGCGAGCTGTGCAAAAAAGGTGCAAAAGTGGATGCCATTGTGAACAGCTTTGGCTATTCTAAAATCTGACACTGGATGATATTGCATTTTTCAGAATTTGATATTTGAAAATTTGTTTTAGGATAAGCCGGATTTTTTTCCGGCTTTTTTCTGTCTTGAAATACGTTTGAAAATATTGACTAATGTCGGATTTTATGTTATAATATAAAAGAGTAACCTCGTACAGCACAATTACACTGATAATGGCACACAGCAATAAAGGAGAAAATCATGAATAAAGAAAAAAACCAAAAAAATGCCGGTCATGCGCAGGCAAAAACGGAGCAGGGTATGGATTTATCCAAAGTGCCGTCTATTTCGGATTTCGATACACTGACCCCGACAGAGCCTCTAGCAGAATTTCCGTTTGCAGAAAATGAAGACACAGAGCCGGAAGCTGTGCTAGATATTCCTTCATTTCTGGGGCTGGATATGCTGGACATCACTGCTGCGGCAAAGCTAGCGGATGACTTGGGAGAAGATCAGGATCACCTGCCTGAAGTTCCTGTTTTTTCTTCCGATCCCGTGAACGGAAAACAAGCCGATCTTCCTGAAATTCCTTCCTTTGCAGATGATACAGATTTTAAAGATGATACGATTACTGATCTTCCAATTTTTGACCCATCAGAAGAAACCATTCCTGCAATTCCTTCTTTTTTAGATTCTGAAACTACTGATGCAGAATCCAAAGCAATGGAAGATCTTCCGGAAATTTCCTCTTTCTTTTCTTTTGGGGGAGAAGAGAAAAAAAATCAGACACCGGTATCAGATATTCCGGAACAGGTGGAATTCCATGGAGACCTGACAGAAGCAGAGGAAGATATTTTACCAAGAGTTCCCTCTATTTTAGATCTGAATGAAAATGAAATGAATCTGATGCTTTCTATGCCTGTTTCAGAAACCATAGAAACGTCTTTGTTTGATGAAGAAGCGGACTATCTTCTGGAAGTTCCCTCTGTCACAGACTGTGAGGAAGAAGAGGAAGAAAAACAAGGGCAATCTGATGATCAGGACGAAGCAGATGAACTGATGCCAGAACCTGTGATTGAAGAAATGCTAGCAGAAGAAGACATTCTCCCTGTCACGGAATTACCGCTTTCTGTCAAAGCCAAAAATGGACTGCTGAGAAGTAATATCCGTGATTCCAAACAGCTGATGCAGGCAAGAGATGACCGTCTGATTCATATTCCTCATATGGATCAAAAAACATTGTTTGAAATCCAGCGTTATAGAAATGAACATCATAAAAAAGATTATCCAGAGCCGAAAGCTGTTCCAAGAGAAGTGATGAACTGGCTTCATGAATTCCTGGAAGAACTGAAAGAGATCGGCGTTCCTGAGCAGAAACATCAAGTTTTGAAATTATATCTTTGTGCCGTGCATCAGGAAACCAACAAGACAAAAGAAGCATGTTATGCGGAATGGTATCAGGAACAGCACATCCTCCAATATCTGGATCAAAAAATCACAGCTTTGTTCCGCAATCGGCAAATGTCAGGCTTATCTGTCGCCATGCTTCAGGAAGATCTTCCTGTTTCTCTGAGCAAGAAAATTCTGGTCAGCATCATTGATGACATGATCAAAACAGACCGGATTCATCAGGCACGTGATAATTATTATATTCTAAAATATCCGACTGTTCTGGAATTTCTTTCAGAAAATACAGAAGAAAAAGAACAGCATATTGATGTCATACGGCAGCGCATGAATGGCCGTTCTCTGGAGGAAATCGCCATCAGCTATGGCGCATCAAAAGAACATGTTTCCAGAATTCAGAATCATCTGCTCCGGCTTGTACAAAAATTATGTTTGATTAATAGCACATCTGTTTATGAAGAACGTTTCCGGCCGCTGTTTGAAAGATATAATCTCAGCAAAGAAATTTTTACAGCATTGACAAAAGATTCTGAACAGGTTTATCAATATCTCTCTATGGTATCTGTGGCAGGCAGTGCCAAACCAGAAGAAATGAAATTTGATTTCGGCGTACCTGACTGGATTCGTGCCGCATGGAAAGAGCTGCAAAAACAAATGTCTTGACAGAATTCTGAAAATATGCTATAATAAAAAAGATTTTAAGTTTTCATGCTCTGCTTTTTTCAGCAGAGCTGGGATTCAGACAAGGAGGAATTTCTTTGAAGGAAAAATTGAATGCTCTGCTTCATGACGGAGAAGCAAGAATTACAGCGTCTGAAACAGAAACAGCATTGCAGGAAGTCAAAGCTTCTCTGATGGGAAAGCAAGGCTCTCTGAAAGAAATCATGAAAGAAATGAAACAGCTGGATGATGCCCAACGGCGTGAAATCGGCAAGCTTGCAAATGAAATTAAAAACAAGCTGACCGCTCTGATTGAACAGAGAAGAGAAACCCTCATGCTAAAAGCATCTGCTATTCCATCTGATTTTGATGTTACCGTTCCAGGATGCGCACCATCTGGCGGTGGTCTGCATCCGATTACCCAAATGTGCTATGATCTAAATGATGCATTTCGTTCCATGGGCTTTGAAATCTATGAAGAAGAAGATATTACAAGCGAATTATATGCATTTGATAAGCTGAATTTTCCGCCGAATCATCCAGCACGTGAAAGCATGGATACGTATTGGCTGGCTGGGCATGATACTGGCACGACAAATGAAAAGCTTTGTCTGCGTCCGCATCTGACGGGCGGCAGTGTCAGATATATGCAGACACATCAACCGCCTTATCGATTTGTATATCCCGGCCGGGTATATCGCAATGAAACCACAGATGCCCGTCATGAACGAGCCTTTTTCCAGTATGAAGCTCTAATTGTAGATAAAAATATTGATTTTGCATCAGGCAAGGTCATGCTGAAAAGTGTTCTGTCGAAAGTATTTGGTCGTGATGTGTCTGTCAGAATGCGGATCGGCTTTTTCCCGTTTGTAGAACCAGGCTTTGAAATTGATATGAGCTGTCTGGTATGCGGTGGAAAAGGGTGCAGCGTCTGCAAAAATGTAGGCTGGATTGAAATCATGCCGGGCGGAACACCACATCCGAATGTACTCCGTGCGGCTGGTCTGAATCCGGATGAATACACCGGTTTCTATGTCAATATCGGCCTTGACCGTCTTGTTATGATGCGCTACGGTGTGGATGATGTTCGTCTTTTCC